>DASRZP010000077.1 GCA_035686305.1 Thermodesulfovibrionales bacterium
CGAAATCAACAGCCCTGCGATGAGAGCGGGTCTGCGTGAAGGTGATGTCATTATCGGTTTTGGCAATCAGCCGGTCGCCGGGATCGATGAGCTCCACAAGCTGCTGACTGAGGAGACCGTGGGGAAGAGCTTTCCCGTTACTCTTATCAGGCGGACCGAAAAAATCGTCCTTGATATCATTCCTGAAGAAAGCGGCTCCCGGTCACAGAATTAACGGGGACCGTCTTTCATCCTCACCCCCTTGTGATCAATCCGGGTAAGCTGCACCGTTCACTGACAAACATATTTTACCTTCGAAAGCACACTGCACATCCTTGTTGTGATGTACACCGATTAACTCCCGCTGGGTGATTTTCACGTGACGCAAGATTTCCGATCCAAATACGCATCCCTATCGTTAATTATGCCTTGCGATGTCCATCCAGTACGCTTCTTTCTTGTCGCGAGCCGTTAGCTGAAGGTTTCTTCTCGCATTAAGCACCGCTTTCATCTGCGGCGAATTCTCTGATGGCACAGTGAGATATTATCAGACTGATGCTCTTGGAAGTGTGATTGCTTTGACAGATGAAACAGGAGCGGTTAGAACCCCGTATTCTTATGACCCATTCGGAAATGTGACCATTAACGGCGAAGCAAGTGACAATCCTTTTCAATACACCGAAAGAGAGAACGATGGAACAGGGCTCTATTATTACAGGGCACGATATTACAGTCCTGAGTTGCAAAGGTTCATCAGCGACGACCCAATAGATACGGCGGGCGCAATAAACAAATACGTTTACACTTCCAATAACCCGGTGAACTTTGCCGATCCACTTGGATTAGAGGAATGCGGTGCTCGTTTCAGGGTAAAATGGTTTTTCTCATTCGAGAAACGTGGGCGTCTCTAACAATCTGAGCGTTGCGGCATCTCGCTCTCCGTGGCAGTACCTGTCAAGGACGAAGGAAAACACAGAACCTGAGCCTGCTACCTTCTCAAACAGCGTCATCGATGACTTAAACTTCAAGTCATCAGGATGGCCCAAGATTTCTGAAATTGATCTGCCCGTGAGAGCTAGTACCGCCTCGGTGCATTCCAACAGCCTTTTGCCGAGAACGGGATGGTTCAGATACTGTCGGGCTTCTTCTAAGCTCTTGACTGAGTAATGCTTCGCCGTTGGACTGTATCCCAATCCATCTATCTGCGGAAATATGAACCACATCCAGTGAGTTTGCTTCTCACCAGCCCTAAGCTCAGCGAGTGCTCTCTCGTAGACGCCTCCCTGAGCGCTGAGAAACCGATTCAGATCATAAGGGTCGTCAGGGCTCATATCATAGAGCTCGGCGCAGCATGTCTTGTGCGTTGGCTTCGGTACAGAGTCTTTCCCCGGATGACGCGAAGGTCCTCTCTTCCCTTGGGGGGTCCCCTTTCGGACCCCCCCACGCGGGTTAAAAGAGGACCTGCTGAAATCAGGCTTCGACACTCACATCAAGGCTCGATTCCCAGTAGCCATGGAGGTTGCAGCGCTGATTGGCGACCAGGGTAACCTTGCCGGAGGGTGCGGATTCCATTGGAAGGACCACCGTGAACGTTGCCTTTGGGCTCAGGTAGCCCTTGGGCTGGAAATCGATCCTGCCGGCAGGCTCATTTCCTATATTGAGTGCTATGAATTCGATCCAGTGTGTCGGCCCCATGGGATGCAGATTCTCGCCGACTCTCACCTCAACGGCAAAGGGTTCTCCGGCCTTCACCTTTGGCGGCGCTGTTATAAACGGGGCATGTGATTTTTCCAGGGGGGACTTCGTTGAAGGGTCCTTTGCCCTGTTAATCGTTTCGAAGAGACTCGGGTCCACCTTCGATGGAAAGTACTTCTCTGCAGCAAAAACCTCTCTTGCCACACCCAGAGCCACAGATCCTACAGCAGCGGTTTTCAGAAAAGACCTTCTGTCCATACTTCCTCCTTGCCTCTTGATGTCTCTGAACAGGCCCACGGCCCGTTTCCGGAAGCCCCCATCGGGCCGCCATCTTCCTGTCATCAGGGTATCACAGGGAAGGCAGCTTGGCAATATGGAGGTCATCGGAGGCAAGTGCGCAGGAGAACGATCAGCTCCTGTCGTTGGGGCCTCTGAATCTTTCCAGAGGCGGTTCATAATACTGCTCACCGCCAGCGTATATTCTGAATCGACTGAGGCTTTGACATGTACCGAAGGTTATTATGCGAGCTTCTCAAACATTTCTTTCACCTTCAGTCTTTTCTCCCTCAGGACAGTAATGAGTTCATCAGCTCCCTTCATCTCCATCAGTTCCGAAGCCATAAGCGCAACCATCGAACCTTCTTTCAGGACAGGTTCATTGACCAGTCTGAGGAAGCTCTCGAGGGTACGAAAAAAGACATAGGCATCCCTCATAACATGAGCTGTCATCTTGTCTATGACGCCGTATTTCCAGAGCCTTCCTATTCCGTCAAGCGTTCCCTGCACGAGGAGGCGATCATGCCGTCGGACGTTCTTCAACTGGAGATACTGGACAGTGAATTCGAGTTCCTCCAGACCGCCGGGGCCGAGCTTTATATCATATCCTTCGGCCTCTTTCGAGATCTCTCTCTCGATCCGCTCCCGCATCGCCCTGACGTCCTGAACGGCGACCTGCTCACCCTTTTCTGTGAGGACTCTCTTCTTCACCGCCATAAATCCGTATCCAGCTGCCCTGTCTCCTGCCAGAGGCCTTGCCTTCAGCAGGGCCTGAAACTCCCAGAAGTGAGCGGCCCTCAGGTAGTAATCCCTGAAGGCCTCGACTGTCAAAACGAGAGGGCCCTTTGAACCTTCGGGCCTGAGGCGGGTATCCACACTGTAAGCCGTGCCGTCCTGCGTGTAAGAGATCAGGAGCCTGATGAGCCTCTCGGCCGTCTTTATGGCGCTGTCGGTCACTGAATCGTCGCAAACAAATATGAGATCAAGGTCCGAGGCGAAGGTAAGTTCCCTGCCGCCTGACTTCCCAAGGCCGACTACCGCGAGATTATCGGAAGGACCGAGGGCGGCCATGCAGTGAGACACGATTGCATCGGCAGTCTTGGAGAGCTCCTTCATTAAGCGGATGACATCGATCTTCCTATCCAGGAAGAGAATCCCGAGCCTGATCTCTTCCATCTGTTTGAATATCCGTATCGCTTCGGCGATCTGCTGACCCGCTGAAGTAATTCCCTTCAGCTCCTCTTTCAGCGAGGCAAGGGTCTTTCTCGGGAAGATCTCATGCCCGAGGAGTTCGAGATACTCACGTCTCTTCATGATGGTCTTCGCCAGGTATTCGCTCTGTGAGAAGAGCCGTATGAGGATCGGGATGAGTCTCTCGTTCTTCGCGAAGAGGTCGAGATAGGACTCTTCCGAAGAGAGGATCGTCACGAAGGACTCGAGATTGTTGACAGCGGTATCAGGGTTCCTGGTCCTCAGTGCCTCCCGGAGAAAGGCCGGCAGGACAGCGCTGAGGAGCCTCTGTCCCCTGAGAGTCTGAAACGAGCGTGTGCTGTCCCTGATGTGATGAATGTTCCGTATTACTCTTCCCACATCCTTAATCGAATAATCTGTAAGGAGGTTCCTGAATTCACCATCCGACAGTTCCTCGGACAGGAGGAGTGATGTCTTATGATCTTCTCTCGGCGCCGCTCTTCTCTCGATAAAGAGTGAGTCATAGATCCTCCTCACCATGCTCCGCCTCTTGTCCAGTTCACTGAAAAACGTCTCGGTATCGGGAAATCCCATCTTCCTGCTCAGCGCAAGACGCTCCTGATCTCCCGAAGGGAGTGAATGGGTCTGGAGGTCATTGACTTGCTGGAGACGGTGCTCGAGCCTTCTGAGGAGGAGGTAATTATCAGAGAGAATGGAATAGTCTTCATAACCCACGAGGTTTTTCTGGAGGAGCTGGTAGAGGCCCTTGATCGTGCTTCTTTCGCGGAGGAGAGGCTCCTTCCCTCCGTAGATCAGCTGGAGAGCGTGGACGAAGAATTCTATCTCGCGTATCCCGCCGCGACCCCTCTTGATATCGTCCTTCTTGAAAGTTTCGTCGATCTTCGACTTCATCTTCCGTATCTCTTCGATGGCGGTAAAATCGAGATATTTCCTGTAAACAAAGGGCTTTACCATTTCGAGAAAAGCCTTGCCGAGATCCATGTCGCCTGCGATCGGCCGCGCCCGCAGAAGGACCGCCCTTTCCCAGGCCCTCCCCCAGGACTCATAATAGGTCTCGTACGCTGAGAGAGAAATCGCCAGGTTTCCCCGTTGTCCTTCCGGTCTCAGCCTGAGATCAACGCGATATCCAAACCCCTCTTCCGTCGTGGCTGAGAGGAACTTGTTCAGGGCCTCTCCGAGTTTGCAGTAATACTCATGATTGCCTATCCTGTTTTTCACGGTCCGCTGAGGTGTCATCACCCCGCTCGTTTCGCCCTCTTCTTCCTTATATACATAGAGAAGATCGATATCGGAGCTGAAGTTCAGCTCGCGGGAGCCGAGTTTCCCTACGGCAAGGACCGTAAAAGACCAGTCCTCAGGCTCTCCGTATATCTCCCGTATCTGAGACCTCACGATCTGTAGCGACTCTTCGACGATGATCTCGGCGAGAAGACTCAACTCGGACATGCTCTCCGCAATATCAGCCATGCCCAAGATATCCCTGAGTGTTATATCGAGGAGGCTCTTCTTCTTGAGAAAGCGGACCATGCTCATGAGCCGTTCCTTAGGCTGAAGCAATGCTTCGTCGCCGATCCGCTTCACCGAGGTGCGGACTTCATTCTCGTCAAGAGGCAGATGAACTTTGCTTACGGCTTCAAAGAGGATTTCAGGGTTCGCTATCGAAAAAGTGGCGAGGAACTGGCTGATACTGAAGAGAAGGGAAACCGGCTTTATTTCTGTCCTGAGAAGATCGACGGAGGCAGGGTTTGCTTCGCAAAAGGCCTCGAGGTTCTTCAGTGCCCTCTCAGGGCAGGGGGTTGCTGATGCAGCGTCTCGAAGGTTGACAGGAGGTTCATGGTCCATGGTTCACGACGTGGATACGAAGGAAGTCATAGATAATGTCCCATCACTGTCATTCCCGCTTGTCGGGAATCCTTCTTCGAAGAAAGATTGCGAACAAGACGCAATGACAGAACTGAGTGGTCGATGGGGCTTTACTCATGGCGGTTTTTGTAATCGGGTTTTTCGATCATGTGCGGTGCGCCTCGTATCAGACTTCACCGTCTCTCTGTTTCCCACAGTCTCGGATCGATGGCATCCCTGATCCCTTCGCCTAGAAGGTTATAGCCGAGCACCGTGATCAGGATGGCAAGTCCCGGAAAAACCGAGAGCCACCAGGCGATCTCGATGTTGTCTTTTCCCAGAGTGAGAATATTCCCCCAACTCGGCGTCGGCGGCTGGACACCGATACCGAGGAAGCTGAGAGCTGATTCGACGAGTACTGCCCCAGCTACGCCAAGAACGGCCGAAACAAGCACCGGCGCCATGCTATTGATCATCATATGCCGGAAGATGATCCTTAGGTCTCCCGCCCCCACCGCCCTGGCCGCCAGGACAAACTCTCTCTCCTTCAGGGAGAGAAATTCCGCCCTGACAAGGCGGGCCACTCCCATCCATGACGTAAGCCCTATGACGATCATGATATTCCATATGCTCGATCCCACAAAGGCTATAACCGCAAGGATGAGGAAGAACGTCGGGATGGCGAGCATAATGTCGATGAACCTCATGATGATCCGATCTGTCCATCCTCCGTAATACCCGGAAGCGGCTCCAAGTATCACTCCAATAACGGTCGCGATCCCGACTGCTACGAAACCGACGGCAAGGGATATGCGTGAACCCCAGATCATCCTACTCAGCACGTCTCTTCCCAGATCGTCAGTACCTAGGAGATGATGTATGTCCGGAGGGTCAAGGACGTGTTTACTATCGATGTCATGAGCATTGTAGGGCGCAATGAGGGGTGCAAGTGTTGCGACGAAAAAGAGGAGCGATACAATGATTCCCCCGGCAAGAGCAAGCTTGTTTCTCTTGAAGCGAACCCAGAAGATGCCGATGAAACTCGAAGTTCCCACAGCCTACCTCCCCCGTATCCTCGGGTCTGCATACATGTATCCTATGTCTGCCAGCAGATTTCCAACAAGTGTCAATATAGCACCCATTGTCAGAATACCCATAACAGTGGGATAGTCCCTTGTCATGACGCTCATGTAAAACAGTTGTCCCATGCCGGGGATGCCAAAGATATTCTCGAAAATAACGCTCCCACCTATGAGGCCCGGGACCGAAAGCCCGAGCAGCGTGATAATAGGAAGCAGGGCATTGCGAAGGGCATGCCGGTAAATGACAATTCTTTCGGGAAGACCCTTTGCCCTTGCCACTGTCACATAATCCTGCCTAATCACCTCGAGCATGCTGCTTCTCATGAATCTTGAATCATAGGCAAGTCCCGAGAAGGCCGAGACAAAAATAGGAAGGGTGAGATGCTTCGCCACATCCCAGATCTTGCCGGCAAACGAAAGCGAATCAAAATTCATAGACTTCAGTTGAGAGATCGGAAGCCAGTGGAGCTGAACGCCGAAGAGCATCATGAGGAGAAGGGCGAACCAAAAGGATGGCATTGCAAAACCTAGGAAAACCGTTGTTGTCATTATCTTGTCATAGCGGGAATTCCGACGGGTTGCAGAAGAGATTCCTATCGGTATCGCAATGGCCATTATGATAACAAGGGACATCAGGTTGATCATGAAGGTCACAAAGAGCCTCCGCTCAATCAGGGGCCGCTTGCCGTCCCAGATCTTCTGCATGACAGGTCTGTGGTCCGCCGAAAAAGACTCGCCGAAATCGAATTTAACCACGCGCTTAAGCCATATACCGTACTGGACAATGATCGGCTTATCGAGGCCGTAGTACTTCTCGAGCTTCTCCCTTGCCTCGGGAGTGATCTTCGGGTTCAGCTCGGTGAATATGTCCGTCGGCTTGCCCGGCGCCAGGTGAATGATGAAAAAAGAGACCAGGGTGATCCCGAACAGCGTGGGGACCATCTCAAAAAGCCGTTTGATCAGGTATGCCGGCATCTAGGGCTCAATCTGGTGCCGCTGCAAGGCCTTCGGCACAAACCATTTGGGGAGATTATATTCTATGCCGATCGGTGAGGGCTTTATCCCCTTGAACCGCGCATGCACGATCGGTGTCGCCTCCGGGACGTACAGAAAGATGTACGGCAGTTCTTCCGCGAGTATCTCCTGCATCCTGAAATACGTCTTCTTTCTCTCTTTGATATCGAATGTCCGTCGGCCCTTCTCCAGAAGGGAGTCGACTTCTGGGTTGCTGTAGCTCACAAAATTGAACTCCTTCTCTTTTGTCTTGCCCGAAAACCAGATATCGTACTGGTCAGGGTCGAGGCCGATTCCCCATCCCAGGATCACTGCCTCGAAGCGCCTCTTGTCGATGAACTGGTTTACGAAGGTGGACCATTCGAGGGCCCTGATATCGACCTTTATCCCTATCTTCGCAAGCCTCCATTGTATAATGGTGGCGGTATTCATCCTTGAGCTGTTCCCCATATTCGTAAAGATTGTGAACTTGAAAGGCCGTCCGTCTTTTTTAAGGATACCATCGCCATTGGTATCTTCCCATCCCGCCTCTTTGAGCAGCTGCTTTGCCTTCTCAGGGTTATAATCAAATTTTTTCACATTTGGATTGTAGGCCCAGGTGTTCGGGACGTACGGACCCGTAGCTGGTTTGCCGAGGCCGAAAAGTACGACATCGACGATCTCCTGCTTGTCTATGGCATGGGCTATCGCCTGTCGTACGCGCTTGTCCTGGAAAAAAGGATGCTTCAGATTAAAGCCCATATAGGTGTAAACAAAGGTCGGATAGCGAAATTTCTGGAAGTTCTTCCTGAAAAAATCGTTCTCTGTCTGCTTCGTATATTGAAGCGGCGTGAGGCCCATGAGGTCGATCCCGCCTGTCCGGAGTTCCAGGAACATTGTCGCGGGGTCGGGTATTATGCGATACACATACCGGTCGATATAGGGCCTGCCTTCAAAATATTCTTTGTTCGAATCAAGTATCACTTCCTGTCCCGAGACCCACTTCCTAAGCATATACGGCCCCACTCCGACAGGGTTCCTCGTAAGATCGCTCTTCGCAATGTCCTTTCCTTCGAGGAGATGCTTGGGAAGGACTACCATATTTCCCCAGCTTGAAAGCGCAGGGGCAAAAGGTTTTTCATAGGTAACCCTGAAGGTGTATGAATCGAGCACCTCAGCCTTTTTCACTTGCAAGAAGTCCTCGGCATAGGCGGTCGGGGTCTTTTCATTTGTGATCGTCTTGAATCCGAACATCACATCATCGGCAGTAAACTCGACGCCATCGGTCCATTTCACGCCCTTCCTCAGATAAAATGTGATGATGAGCCCGTCTTTTGAGATCTCCCATGATTCGGCAAGGTCGCCGATAATGCTCAAGTCCGTATCGTACTTCACAAGGCCATTGAAAACCAGGCCAGCAACCTGATGCGATGCATTGTCCCCCGCGAGCATCGGGATAAGAACGGTCGGCTCTCCGATTGACCCTTCTATTAACGCATCCCCATAAGCAGGCTCAGGAGAAACATTCTCTGAAGCTGTTTGCATCGTTGACGGCTGCTTGCCCTGACAGGCTGAAATACCGAGGAGGATAAGAAACGTCATGGCAAGTCTTTTCGCAATATAGGAAAACATATCGCTATTATACAAAAACGGGGCCTGATATGTATGGTCGAGAGAACACTTCTTCTTTCGTGAGGCCAGGAGTTATTAATGCTGTCACAACTGATCTTGCGGGAAGGCAGGTATGCCGAAAAGCCTTTTGTAGCGATACCACCAGCCACGTTCACTTGTCCTGAACTGCATTAATACGGAGGGCACCACCGGTGATTTCCCAATTTGGCCATCACTTTCAATAGGAAATCGCATTATAAAAGGCTTTGAGGCGTGCTGCCTTCCCGCTCACGCAGCTATCGATGTTGCCGATGATCCTTCGCAAGGAGTGCTGGCCTTCTTGACTCAAACGACTGATTTGTTCGAGAATCATTCATGAAACTTCTCATGTTCTACGCCCACGGGTGGTGGTACAAGACCGCATTGAAGAGTCTCCCCGATGTGCCCGAGGTCGAAAAGGAGGAATCGGTGAAAAATGCGGTGGTTATCTTCTTCCATGCAGAGGCAGAGGACGAGGCGAAGGGAGAGAGCGTGCTCCAGAAATTCGTGAAGAACACGAAATGGATCGCAGGGAAATTCAACACGAGGAATGTGGTATTCCATTCCTTCAACCACCTCTCCTCAAGCAAGTCTTCGCCTCAGTTTGCGAAAGGTCTCCTCGATGAGGCGGTTGAGAGGCTCCAAAGGACTGGCTATGACGTCATGACTACTCCCTTCGGTTATTTCAACGAATTCAGGATTCACGTGGCAGGGGACTCGCTGGCAAAGGTCTTTAAGGAGTTTTGAAGACCTTCCGCCCATTGAGTGCAGTCTTCAGGTACCTTCCCGTATAGGACTCGCTCGCCCTTATAATTTCCTGGGGCCTTCCCTCAAAGATGATCCTGCCGCCTGCCTCTCCGCCTTCAGGCCCCAAATCCACAATCCAGTCTGAGGCTCCAATAACATCGAGGTTATGCTCGATCACCACGACCGTATTCCCTCCTTCCACGAGCCTCCGCAGAACGTCTATGAGCATCTTCACGTCATTGAAGTGGAGGCCCACCGTAGGCTCGTCCAGGATGTACAAGACATCCTGCCTCTTGCCCGAAGTCAGCTCCGAGCATATCTTGAGCCTCTGCGCCTCTCCGCCGGAAAGGGTCGTCGCAGCCTGACCGAGTTTGAGATAGCCGAGGCCCACGTCCTCCATGAGGGAAAGGACGTTCGCTATTGCAGGCACATCGGCGAAGAGCACCGCGCCCTCATCAACGGTCATGTTGAGAACATCATCGATGTTCTTGCCGTCATAGGTGACTTTCAAGGCTTCAGGCCTGTATCTTTTCCCGTTACAGTCTTCGCATTTTACGTAAATGTCTTCAAAGAAGTACATCTCGAGCTTCTGATAGCCCTCTCCCTTGCATGTCTCGCATCTTCCTCCCGGCACATTAAAGGAAAAGAACCCGGGGCCGTATCCGTGCACGCCGGACTCAGGCAAAGTGGAAAAGAGTTTTCTGATCTGATCAAAGACCTTCAAATACGTGACAGGATTCGAACGGGGCGACCTCCCGATGGGAGTCTGGTCAATGATCCTCAGTCCCCTGACGAACTCCATGCCGCTCATGGAATCATAGGCCAGGGGAGAGGTCTGCTCTATCGCGAAATGCTTTGCCAGGGCCCTGTAAAGCGTATCCACGATGAGACTGCTCTTGCCCGATCCTGAGACCCCTGTTACCGCTGTCAGGCAGCGAAGGGGAATGCTGAGCGTGATGTCTTTCAGATTATTGCCCCTGGCCCCACGGAGGACGAGCTCACCTTTCCCACTCAAAGGAGTATGTTTGGGAGCATGACTGACCGGTATCTTCTCCACTCTCCTGATATACCGTGACGTCAGTGTATCGGCTTTCATAAAGTCTCCCATGGGCCCTGAAAAAATGATCTCGCCGCCCCTATGGCCGCCGCCGGGTCCAAGTTCAACAACCCAGTCCGCATTCTCAATAATGCCCTTGTCATGCTCCACAACAAGCACGGTGTTCCCCGTCTCTGCAAGTTCGGAAAGGACCTTTGCTATCATCTCCGTGTCCCTCGCATGGAGCCCCACCGTCGGTTCGTCGAGGACATAGAGCGTTCCCGTAAGAAACGAAGCGAGCTGGTTACAGAGATTGATCCGCTGATACTCACCGCCGGAAAGCGTTCTTCCCTGTCTGCTGAGGGTCAGGTAACCGAGACCGACCCTCTGGAGGAAAGAGAGCTTCATCACGGTCTGCCGGAGCAGCTCTTTTGCCACATCCCTCTGGAAGGGAGAAAGGTCGATATCTCTGAAGAAACCGAGGAGTCTTGATGCCGGTATGTCGCAAATTTCGGCAACGTCCTTGCCCGAGACCCGGTATGCAAGGGCCTCGCCCTTCAATCTCTTGCCTTTACACGCCGGGCACGTGACGGAGCTTCGGTATCTGCTGAGAAAGACCCTCACATGGAGTTTGTACCTCTTGCCTTCGAGTTCCTCAAAAAAATCGTTTATCCCGTAAAACTGAGGATCGCCCTCAAAGATCTTCTTCTTTTCTTCTGTAGAGAGCTCTCTATAGGGCCTGCGGATATCCATGCCTGCTTTCTTTGCTCCCTCGATGAACTGTCGTCTCCACCATTTCGCAGCAGGTTTTTCCCACGGCTCGATAGCCCCCTCCGACAGGGAGAGGTGCTTGTCAGGGATGATAAGTTCGCTGTCATATTTCAGGATGTTCCCGAACCCCTTGCACTCGGGACAGGCGCCGACGGGGTGGTTGAAGGAGAAGAGGAGGGGCGAGGGTTCAGGAAGTGTCACCCCGCACTCATCGCAGGCGTGAGAGGATGAAAATCGCAGCACCTCCCGTGATTCCTGCTTGTCATGGAAAAGTATCACCTTCAGGCTTTCATGCCCCTCTCTCCAGGCCATCTCGATGGAATCCGAGAGTCTCGGTTCATCCCGGATGATGAGCCTGTCAAGAACAACGTCGTATGACTGCTCATGGCTGGCCATTGACCCGTGACCGTGAAGATCAGAGATCTGCGACCGGTACTCGGGAATATCCCTCGCCTCGCCATTGATAAAGATCCGGTGATACCCTCTCTTCGCCAGGTCATCGAGAGGCTCCTTTGTCTCGAATACGATCGCAGCCCTTGTCCCGGAATGTTCGCCAATGACTTTTCGGGCCACCTCAGATGTATCCCATTTCCTGACCTCCTTGCCACACCGGGGACAGTGAGGAGTCGAGACCTTTGCATAGAGGAGTCTGAGATAGTCGTAGATCTCGGTGAGGGTTCCGACGGTAGAACGGGAGCCCCGCACAGGGTTTTTCTGTTCAAGGGCGACAGCGGGACGTATGTTGTGGATGGCCTCAACATCAGGCCTGTCGAGTTTTTCGAGGAAGAGTCGGGCATAACTGGAGATCGATTCGATGAACCTCCACTGCCCCTCGGCAAAGACGGTATCGAACGCAAGGGATGACTTCCCCGAGCCCGACACCCCGGTAATCGCAATGACCTTGTTGTGGGGGAGCCTCAGGCTGATATTCTTGAGGTTGTTCTGTTTTGCGCCCTCGATGATGAGTTCATGCCGGGACATCTTAATATTTTACCATATCAGAATTCCTCCTTTTTCAGACGTTCACGGTACTCTTCCCACTCCATCGGCAGGAGATGTTTCTTCTTGTTGTTGCACTCCTTGCAGACGGGAACGACGTTCCCCTTGACAGACCTCCCGCCCCTGATGACCGGTACGATGTGGTCCATGGTGAGTTCCTTCGGATCGACCTTGTTCCCGCAGTAATAGCAGAGCCCCTCTGCGCACCGCCGTTTCCACCACTGGGTCTTCCTCAGCTCACGGGCCTTTGCCCGCTCACGCCGGATCTCCTCGTCTGTCACGGAGCTGATGAACGGTTCCATTCTTCAGGCCTTCAGACCCCCTTGATATCGTTCCAGAGCACACACCGGTTTCTTCCGTTCCTCTTCGCATGGTAGAGAGCCTTGTCAGCCTTCCCGATGAGTTCCTCCTTCACCCCTGCATCCCGAGGAGAGGTGGCTGAGCCGATACTCACCGTCACCCTCAGGTCCTTTCCGTCAAGGGAGAAGGTCTTTTCCATGACAGCCCGCCGCAGCCTCTCGGCCATCTTCCTTGCACCCTCGTGGTTCGTCCCGAGGAGGATTGCAGCGAATTCCTCGCCGCCGTAACGGGCGCAGATATCAATGTTCCTCACCGTCTCCCTCATGATCCCGGAAACTCTCCGCAGGATCTCGTCGCCTGCGGGATGGCCGTAGGAATCATTCACCTTCTTGAAGAAATCGATGTCGACGAGGAGAAGGGAAAAGGGATCGGAAAACCTCTCGAGCCTCCTAAATTCGGAGGAGAGCTCTTCCTGGAAGTGACGGTGGTTGTAGAGTCCGGTGAGACCGTCGGTTATCGCCATCCTTTCGATCTCTGAGTGGAATTTCGCGTTTACGAGGGACGATGCCGCCTGGTTCCCCAGGACCTCCAGGAGCTCAAGCTGGTATGAATTCAACATCCCCGTCTTCTCGGAGAGAAAGATGAGCATCCCCAGGGGCTCCTTCTCATAAACAAGGGGGAGCATAAAGATGGAGGCCGGATTGCCCGACTTGAACGGCAGTGCGGGGACACGGTTGTTTTTCAGATCGGAAAAATAAAGGGGCTCGCGGTTCCGGACCGCCATGGCGATGAGAGAATTCCTGAAGTCAACGAGTCTGTCCTCGGGCGGCACAAGACCGACCTGGTGGATGAGTTCAAAAAGGGTCCCCCGCGACAGGAAGAACGCTATCGAGAGGGGGGCTATCCGATAAGCGGACTCTATGAGGCTCCGAGCAATGACGTCTACTTTCAGCGACCCGATGAGACTCGAACTGCCTTCGTTGAGGATCTTCAGTCCCGCGTGCTCCCTCGTTATCTGCGCATAGATACGCTGGCGGTGGAGGATCCTCATAACATGATATGAGAGCATCTCGAGTGTCCTGATGTCGGCATGTTCGAAGGTCCCTGCTGAACTCCTCTGAGCCGTCAGCACGCCTGCAACGAAATTGCCGTCTAAAACGGGCGTTGCGATTCGCGCAGGATTCGCGCCTGACACAACGGACGCCCTCCGTTCTATGCAGACCTCCACAGGCCCTCTATCGGAAACCGCCTTCTGCTGATCATCAGTGGAGATCCTGAGTGTCAGGGCATTCCCTTTGAGCGCAAACATGCTCACTGAATCTGCTGACAGGAGATGTTTTGCGAGGAGGAGGATCTCACCTATCTCCTCGTCCGTCTTCTTCGAAGACGACAAGTGCTGGGAAATGAGGCCGTCTCCGCTGATGGTCTCCATGGCAGTCCCGGAACCGATATCGTCGGCTTCGGCCCGAAGCTTTGAGAGGGACTTCTTAACCATGTCTCCCTCTTTCTTAATCCTTGTCAGAACAACGGAAAGCACCGACACCGTCAGGACCAACCCTGCACTGAAGGAGACCTCCTCCATGCGGTTTCCGCCGAGGAGGTGGCGTATCTCGAGGGGAGGCACCATGAGACTGAGCGGGATGATGGTCTCAGGACCAAAGAAGAGTGTCAGTCCGATGAGGAAAGGGAGATAGACGATGTGAACCCAGGCGTATCCCGAAAACTGTATCACACCTGCAATGAGAAGAGCACAGGCCGACAACATCTTCAGGGTATCGTCTTTCCGTTTCTTTCGAAAGACGAGATACGAGTAAAGGAGTGCGGGGATAGAGGAAAAGGGAAACCAGAGTATGGGCTTTGCCGAGGGGATACCGTAGCATAACCCTGCATAGGAGAGGAGCATGAGCAAGAGAGGCAGGGAAGTTCTTACTCTGATGCCATACCCCGTTTTGCTGCCTCTTCCTTGTAAAATTTCTTGTACAGCACCTCCCACTCAGGACTTCCTTCGATTATCTTCCGCGAGAAGGACTGCATCTTTTTCCTAACCGTCTCATCAATATCTTCGCTGACCCTGAGGAAGGAGACGACGCACCGTTTTATCTCCTTCCTGACTTTCCCTTCATCATCCCTGATCCTGACCATGCCGCCGTCGAGGAGCCCCTTGAGGAGGACATGGCTGACGTGGGAGATCTTGTCTTCAGATAGCATCACAGGATGAGCCCCCTCTCTTCAACGATCTTCTTCTTGGTAAGATCGAAGACCTTGCGGTAATCAAGCCTCCCCTTTTCTATCTCCGATGAAAACTTCTTAAGGATCTCCCGCACCTCGTTATTGACCCTGTCCTCCACCATCAATTCCTCCATGATGATCCGTTCCGTATCGGCCACGAGTTGCTCTTTCGGTACTACGGCCTCGACGAGACCCTTTGCGAGGACGTCGTCGATCACCTTCTTTGCTATGAGGGGGACCCAGGTCTTCGGGATCCTCATCTATCTTTCCACAAAGGAAAGGATGGCGATATTCCGTGCCCTCATGATGGCCTCCGTCAGGCTCCTCTGGTGTTTTGCGCAGACCCCGGTCATGCGGCGGGGCAGGAGCTTTCCCCTTTCCGTCAGGTAGCTCCTCAGGGTCTTGGTGTCCTTATAGTCGATGTATGCCGATTTCTCTGCACAGAACCGGCAAAACTTTCTCCTCTGGAATCTCTTCTGCTGCACGGTATCTCCTTTCCCTTACTCTGTGATTTCGAATGTTCTAGAATGGCTCGAGGTCTGTCATCTCTTCGGGAGGAGCGGTCTCAGCCTCTCCGCGTTGTCCCTGGGATTCGCCCCTGCGGGGGAGGAACCTGACCGTCTGCGCGACAACTTCAACCTTGCTCTTCTGCTGGCCTTCGGTCTCCCATCTCCTCTCCTGCAGCCTCCCTTCCACAAGGATGGAGCTCCCCTTGTTCAGATACTGGCTGCAGGTCTCTGCCTGCTTCCCAAAGGTGACGACATCGATAAAGAGCGTCTCCTCCCTGAACCCTTCGCTCTGCTTGAATTTTGAATTGACGGCGATCCTGAATGAGGCCACCGGAGTCCCCTGAGGCGTATAGCGTAGTTCAGGGTCCTTGGTGAGGTTCCCGATAAGAATGATCCTGTTGTACATCTATCCCTCGCTTTTCGTTGTTATCGGAGCGGCAGCCGCAGATTCGGCCGGAGAACCTTCGCCTTTCTGGCCGGAGGCCTCCTCCGGTTTCGTGAGGACAACCCCCTTCAGCATCTTCTTGTCAAGCTTGATGACCATGTATTTTATCACGGGGTCATAGACCTTGTAATAGTCCTCGAGTTTCTTGATAAAGGACGACGCTGATTGGAAGAGGAAGAGAACGTAGAATCCCTTCTTGTGTTTTCTGACCTCATAGGCGAGCTTTTTCCGGCCCCAGACATCGGTCTTGAAGATGGTCCCGCCGGAGTTCGTTATGAGGTCCCTGATCTTACCGGTGGCGGTCTCGAGCTCTTCGTCAGAGAGGGATGCGTTGAGGATCACGATGTTTTCGTAGATGTTCATGAACACCTCCTTATGGATATTCCGTTTCAATCCGCCAGAAGTCCCAGACTCACAGAGCGGAACAGCCCTCACCCAAGGGATGAGAGCAAGGAGTTGCAAATACTCGCCAGGAGTCAAAGATTCCTGGTCAATTGAAACTATTGTTTATACCACAGCGGAGAGGAGAAAATCAATGTCGATTGGACAGCCAGAGTCTACCGTCAACCTTTTCGGCAAGAGTTCGTCGGCAAGAGAACAACGAATTCAGTCATGCCGTCCTGGTGCGGCTTTTCGTACTGCTAAAACCGCTCAGCCGCCGTTCTCATACCTTACGCGGCCGGATTCTTGTTAACCCTGTCATCCTCCGGCCTAAGCTGCCATTGATAAGGCTGCCGATAATCAAGACAGCCATCTTTCTCCCCTACATACCACGCAACGCTCATCTCTTTTGCGTTATTCACCGACGAACAAACGTGTATCATTAATCTGCAACTATGAAGACTGCCCCATGAAACAAACATCTCTTTAATCTGCCACAAACTTACGGAGTTAGAAAAGGAATAAGAGATTTTTTATCCTGAGTTTTCCTAAAATTTGTATTGACTCAGTATGAGACGGCTTGATATATTAACCCCACTTAGATTTGGAGGAAGGGTTAGATGCTCGTATATACCTATAGAATCCTGCATCCACGCGTAGATGCAGGATTCCGTTTCGATAATAACTGGTTTAGAATTATTTAAGTTGTGAGGAGTACTTATGAAAGTTATTGCAATTAATGGTAGTCCACATAAAAACGGAAATACCTACCATGCCATTAATACAGTTTGTGATCAACTCATCCAAGAAAATATTGAAGTAGAGATTATCCACGTAGGTAATAAAATGATTAGAGGTTGTATAGCATGTAATCAATGTGCAAAGAAAAAAAATGAAGAATGTAGTATTACTGGAGATGATGTTAATAGTTGGATAAAAAATATGAAATCAGCTGATGGATTAATATTAGGCTCGCCTGTATACTTTGCAGCAATTGCAGGGACAATGAAATCATTTTTAGACAGGGTGTTTCGGGTTGCAAGTGTAAATGATGGCCTATTTAGACATAAAGTAGGTGTGAGCGTCGTTGCTGATAGAAGAACTGGTGGGATACCCACATTTAATCAATTAAATAATTATATAAATTACGCAGAAATGTTTATGCCAAGTTCAAACTATTGGAATGTAATATTTGGAACAGCGCCTGGTGAAGCACTCAGAGATAGCGAAGGAATTCAAATTATGAAAATATTAGGTAGAAATATGGCATGGTTGTTGAAATCTGTAGAAGACAATAAAAGCAAGTTATCCCTACCTGACAGAGAACAAAAAGTTTACATGAATTATATAAGATAGTATTCTGGAAACAGAAAGCTAAATGCAATTGAAAATTCTAACAATCGCATCGACCTGACTCGGCGGAACATGCAACCCGCCTCACAAATACCAAGAGAAACCTGCACTATTGAGTGCTGGCAAAGCGACGCGGATTACAGGAAGTACAACTCTCTCTCGATTCCCGGGCGTATAGCAGAATCGACCAGCAATTCTTAAAGGAAGAGGAACGCACAAGTTTGAAAAGCATGGGGATGATTTTGAACTAAAGAAAGAACGGCACGGGCGATTCTTGATGATTGATTGCCTGGATAAGATCGGGGGACAATGAGGACACCGTGGTGAGGCCGGCCTTCATGAAAAAAGAACTCAGTAAGCATGAGGAAATCGTTTCGATTGCGCGTAATGACACACCGTTTTTGCCGTGAAGCCTCCTCGAGTACTTCCTGATCGTCCGCTCCGGAGAGACCAATCTCTCTCGCGTGAGCAGCGTCGACACCTTTGGCTCTCAGGATTGAAGCGAGCTCTTCACTTAAATCCTCGTCGACAAGAAACTTCACCGACCCTTCCTTTTTGGCAGTGAAAAGCGGCCCTCGACGCTCTTGGGTGTAATGGCATCGTTGCTTTGTATGAGCTCGTCGATTTCTTCCGGGTCGGACCGGTAGTAGTTCAGTGCGGCGATGAGCTGTTTTTCCGTTAGGTGAGGCAAAGCCTTTTTTAGTGCTTTGACATCTTCGCCAACGATTTGATATTCATAAATTACTTCCCATACTTCGACGCCGGTACCGGCAATACGGGCACGTCTTCCGGTAACGCCTTGCGAGAATATGATGCCGGGACAGCGACGCATTTTCAGGGCCTCTTCAAGAAGCTCGTTTGCGAGCGCATTGGCAGGTTTGTCTTTTCGGATTCGTTCGATTTCCCGCAGTATCGGTTCTTTGATGCGGAAACTGCGTTGTATGGTCGCCATGGTAATCCCTCCTGTAACCCTTTGTATTACATTATACCACACGTTGGAGTGAGAGGGAGGACTCAGGTGAGAAGAAGGTGGCGTTTCTTATATAACAGCAATTCTTGAAACCTCGCACCAGCTTCGGCTATTGAAACTGTCACATACCAAGTGTCGCAACTTCCGCCGATCCGGCATCCCTGATGACCATAAGGAGGATCCGATGAAAGCTTTGTACGCCTAACGCAGAAGAGTGCATTTCCGTCACTTTATCTTATAGGCCCTGATCTTCGTCCTGAGGGTGTTCCTGTTGATGCCGAGAGTCTTCGCAGCCTTAAGCTGATTCCCTTCCGTCTCATCGAGGACAATCTTGATGATTGCCTTTTCGACCTCGGAGATGACGGTTTCGTAGAGGTTCGAATGCTCGAGTTTCGCCATGTCCTTGAGATACCGCTTCAACTTCTCCTCAAGGAATTCCTTTATTGAGAAAGAGGCTGCATCTTCGAGGAAGAGATCACGTCTTTCTATGATCGTGCCGTTGGAGAGCACACAGGCCCTCTTGATCGCGTTCTCGAGTTCCCGCACGTTGCCCGGCCATTCATACTTCGTCATGAGGTCCCTGGCCTCCCGGGAAAGTTCCTTTTTCCCTGTCCCGAATTTCCGTTCGGCCTCTTTCAGGAAGTGTTTCGCCAGGGGAAGAACGTCCTCCCTCCTCTCTCGCAGCGCGGGAAGCTTTATCTGCACGACATTAAACCGGTAATAGAGATCTTCTCTGAAGAGCCCCTTGTCGACGGCCTCCATAAGGTTCTTGTTTGTTGCCCCGATGATCCGCACATCGGCTTCCACGACCCTGTTGCTCCCGAGAGGACTGAATTTCCTGTCCTGCATGAACCTCAGGAGCTTCGCCTGGAGGTTCATATCAAGCTCAGAGATCTCGTCGAGGAAGATGCTGCCGCCGTTGGCAGATTCGATCTTGCCGGTATGCCTCTCCTTTGCTCCCGTGAACGCGCCCTTGTCCCATCCAAACAACTCGGCCTCGAGCAGGTCCTTTGGGATGGAGGCCGAGTTTATAGCAACAAAGGGGCCTGTCCTCCGGTTGCTGTTATGATGGATCTCCTTTGCTACAAGCTCCTTTCCCGTGCCGCTCTCACCGGTGATCAGGATCGTGATGTCCTTGGTGGCGATCCTTCCGATATCTTTGAAGACCTTGAACATCTTCTGGCTCTTCCCGATGATCATCGGCTCCTCTGCCTCGGCGGCAACGCTCCTGAGCTTGCTTAACTCTTCCCTCATCGTCATATCCCTGAAGGCCTTCTCGACGGTGATCTTGAGCTCTTCGATATCGAAGGGCTTCTCGAGGTAATCGTAGGCGCCTTCCTTCATCGCCTCAATCGTGCTCTCCATTTTCCCATGGGCAGTCATCATGATGACCGTAGCGTCAGGACTCGACGCCTTTATTTCCTTCAAGGCCTCAATACCGTTGCCGTCGGGGAGCACGATGTCAAGGAGAACGAGCTGGCCTGTGTCCTTCACAGCCTTTAACCCGGAGGCGAGCCTGGCATGTGAAGCTATCCTGCAGCCCAGAGGCTCCAGGGCCTTTTTCACGACCCAGAGAATGGATTCATCATCGTCGATGATCAGGATATCTTTTGTCATGTCACGCTACTCGCAAAGGGGATATAGATATGAAATACGGTCCCCTTCCCCTGGTCAGAGGGACTCTCTGCCCTGATAAAGCCGCTGTGGTCTTTAATGATCTTCTTTGAAAGCGCAAGGCCAAGACCGGTCCCCTTCTTCTTTTTTGTGTAAAAGGGAAGAAAGATTTTTGGTATCTCGCTCTTCGGGATGCCCCTTCCCGTATCGCTGACAGATATTACCGCCCATCGCTTCATCTGTCTGTTCTGAACCACATATTCGTCGGAAGGCTTCGTCGCGAAACCCAGATGCCCGCCCTTCGGCATCGCCTCAATGGAATTCTTCATGATATTTACGAAGACCTGGAGTAACTTTCCCTCGTCGCCGATGACCTTCGGCAGGCTCGGATCATAGAGCCTGTGGATTGATATACTACCATCCTTGAGGGATATATTCATGATCGAAATTGCCTTCTCGATCACCTCATGGACATTGATCGGATGAAGGACAGGCCTCCTGCTCATCGTAAGGTAGCTCTGGAGCACCGAGTTGAGCCTGTCAGTCTCCCGGATGATGAGGTTCAGGTATTCGGCATAGCCGTTGTCGGAAATGCGTTTCCTCAGGAGTTGGGCCGCACCCTTGATGCCGCCGAGGGGATTCTTGATCTCATGGGCTATGGAACCGAGGAGATATACGAGAGAGTCAAAGGAAAGATCCTCCCTTTCGACAATGGAGATGTTCTCCCGGATCGAGATGAGAACGCCCTCATTGCGGTTCTCGACAAAAAACGGCGATATGCGGAAGTCCACGCGAGACATGCCGTTTATCCTTATCTCCACATCCTTGGCGCTGAAAGAGCGCAGCTCCCTCGTCGCCTTTCGGGCCAGCTTGACGATGACCTTGGCATCCGGCAGGAGTTCTGCCAGCCGTTTTCCGATACCTTCCCGGAGGCTCCCTCCGAGAAGCTCCTCTCCCGTTTTGTTGATGAAGATCACCGATGTCTTCCTATCGACGAGCAGAATGGCATCTTCAAGGGAGTTTATCAGGGCTACGGGGTCTTTGAGAGACTTTTGGAATCGACTGTCAGTAAGCGTGGAACACCTCATGGTGTGGCAACAAGGTACCGGCTATGAGAAATATGAACAGTCTCAAAATAGTGTTTATAGGCTCTCAGCCTTCCTCTAAGGGATCACTTTGTTCAGCTGATACTCGACAATGCCCGATGCTCCGGCAGCCTTCAGTTTCGGGATCAAGTCCCTGACAATCCTTTCATCGGTCACCACGTCAACCGCATACCACCCGGAATCGGACAGCGATGAGACCGTCGGTGAATGCATGGCGGAGAGGAGGTTCAAAATCCTCTTGAAGGATTTTTCGGGAACGTTCATCTTGAGGCCCACCTTCTCTTCTGCTGCGAGAGCGCCTCTCAAAAGGAGGGCAATATTCTCCATCTTCTGCCTCTTCCACCGGTCGTGCCACGCCTTCTTGTTCGAAATGAACCTCGTAGTAGACTCGATCATCGTCTCGACGACCCTCAGGTTGTTCGCCCTCAACGATGTACCTGTCTCGGTGAGTTCAACAATGGCGTCGGCTAGAAAGGGAGGCTTGATCTCGGTGGCCCCCCATGAGAAGTCGACCTCAGCCCTTATTCCTTTTGACTTAAGGTATCGCCTGGTAAAACCCACAAGCTCCGTGGCGATGCGCTTGCCATCGAGGTCCTTCAGGGATTTTATCTTCGACTCCATAGGGACCGCGACCACCCATCGTACCGGTCTGAACCCTTCCTTGGCGTACCTCAGTTCAGCCACCTCTATCACATCGGCGTTCTGCTCAAGGACCCAGTCACGGCCGGTGAGGCCGCAGTCCAGATGACCGTCCTCGACGTAACGGGCCATCTCCTGAGCCCTGATGAGCATCGACTCTATCTCGGCGTCGTCAAAGACAGGATAGTAGGAGCGGCTCGATACGCTTATGTGGTAACCGGCTTTCTTGAAAAGCCGCAATGTGGATTCCTGAAGGCTTCCCTTGGGAAGCCCGAGTTTAAGGACACGGTTCTTTCTGTTCATGCCCTGGTTACCTCCTCCGGAAGCCCTATTCTTCCGAGCACTGCCGATGCTGCAGCAACCGCCGGGTTTGAGAGATACACCTCGCTCTCTGGGTGTCCCATCCTCCCGACAAAATTCCTGTTCGTTGTGGCGAGCGCCTTCTCTCCCCTTGCAAGGATTCCCATATGTCCGCCCAGACAGGGGCCGCATGTCGGCGTAGAGAAGACAGCCTCGGCATCTATAAAGATCTCTGCCAGGCCTTCTGTCATCGCATCCTTGTAAATCTGCTGGGTCGCGGGAATGACGATGAGCCTGACATTCGGGTTCACCTTCTTCCCCTTGATCACCTGCGCCGCCTCCCTGAGGTCTTCAAGCCTGCCGTTGGTGCACGAGCCGATAACAACCTGGTCTATGGCGACATGAGAAAGCTCTGCGGCCGGTTTCGTATTCGATGGGAGATGGGGACAGGAAACGGTCAGGGGTATTCTTGAACAGTCATACTCTCTGACCTCAACATACGCTGCATCATCGGAAGACCCGTAAAACTGATAGGGTCTCTTCGCCCTTCCCTTCACGTATGCCTCAGTCACGTCGTCGGGAACGATGATGCCGTTCTTTCCGCCTGCCTCTATCGCCATGTTGCAGATTGTGAGCCTCCCTGACATTGGGAGATTCCGTATGGTCTCACCTTCAAATTCCATTGCCCTGTAAAGCGCTCCGTCAACACCGATATCGCCGATGGTGTGGAGTATCAGATCCTTCCCCCCGACCCATCTCCCAAGCTTCCCGTGATAGATGAATTTCATCGACTCAGGGACCTTGAACCAGCATTCTCCCGTTGCCATAGCCGCGGCCACGTCCGTAGAACCGACGCCCGTCGCAAAGGCTCCCAGTGCCCCGTAGGTGCAGGTATGGCTGTCCGCTCCTATGACCAGGTCCCCCGGGACAACGAGCCCCTGCTCAGGCAGGAGCGCATGTTCGACTCCCATCCTTCCGACCTCAAAATAGAGTCCGAGGTGGTATTCCCTCGAAAAATCCCGCAGCATCTTGCACTGCTCAGCAGCCTTTATATCCTTCTGTGGTGCAAAATGGTCGGGGACAAAGATGACGCGGTCCCTGTCAAAGACATCCTCTGCCCCGATCTTCTTGAACTCCTGGATGGCTATGGGAGCGGTAATGTCATTGGCAAGGATGAGGTCGACCTTCGCATTTATCAATTCACCGGGAGCGACTTCCTTCTTTCCCGCGTGAAGGGCGAGTATCTTTTCTGTGATCGTCATGGGTCCTCCAAAGAGACAAGCTTCGTGAAGTGTTATTATATCTCTGACGCTGGATGATTGACAAGGGCTGCCTTTCTGACTTAACCTTCCAGTTGCATAAAATTATCTTGTTCGGGAAGGCAGGTATGGTGAGAAGCCGTGTATCGCGATACCTTTGATGGTTGCCGTCCACCGATGTCTGCTCAATGCGGGTGGTCACTTACGATGAAGTCATCGAAGTACCTCATTACCGGAATCTCATCGCATGTACAGGGCCTCGATCCATGCCTGCCTTGCCATCGTTTGCAACGTTAGGGTTAACAGACAGCTTCGGAGGACATTGGGCAGGCCATACTTCCGTGGTCCTTCATTTCGACAGTATTTCATCGATGTGGACCGCGTACCCCTCACCATCAACGGCCTTCTGAACACTGATATCGATTGTTCGATTGTTCATCTTCAGCCTGATGATGTTCGATGTGAAGTTGCGTTGTTTTATTTCTTTTGTCGAAACCTGAGCGACTACGAATCCCTGTTTGGTGAGATTGGACATGAGATCGAAAAGCGTTTGAAAGGATTTCTGCCCGCCAAACTTGACACGGTAATCGCTCCAATTTTTGACGATGGTCTTGACGCAGCCGTTCTCGAACTGTATTGTGCCAAGGAAGCGCTCCTTAGTGAAAATGTCCCAATTCTCATTTTGTTCTGCGATAGTATAGCCTTCCGTGAATTTTGCACGGACCTCGCTCTTGGGTGCGCCAATTTTGATACCGACGCCCTCCAGAAACAAAGTGTCTGACTCAGCGGCCGCCGAGATGGCCGGCAAAAACAACAGTCCAATCATGAAGGCAAGAATGCACGTTCTCATACTACCTCCTGCTCCGATCATAGATCATTATAACAGTTTCGCGAGGACCGGAACTTCTCACTTGCGTGTAGAGGTCACAGGCATTGGCCCCTCCATGAAATCCCCCCGCGCTTCGGATTCGATGATCCCTGCAGGGAAATCAGCGGCCGGCTCCTTTCCGACCAGTTCCCGTTCCTCGAACCGTCCTCTCGGGCCTTCGCATCGGCAGGAACTGCCGCGCTCCTTCCGCGTCATCGAATCCACACGCCAAAGAAAAACTCTCCTCAGTCACTCCATCATTCACCATCTTCATCGGGTTCTCCAGAAACCTGGAACTTCCTCATGAATCTCCTGTCGATGTAATCTTTGAGAATAAAAGCCGACCTTCCCTCCCAGACGATATGCCTCCGCCACAACATCCCGTGGTCATTTCCCATATTGAGGATGAGCAGATAATCCCGCTGGGGTGTGAACGTTATCAGTCTGCCTTCCCCCCGCAGGGATGCCAGGAGATTCTTCATCAAGACCGGATTCTCTCTGACGGCATAGACGCCGACCTTTGCAAGCCGGTGACCTTCGAGACTTATGCAGTCCCCGCCCCCGAATATTTCAGGATAACGAACGCTCTGGAGACATGCATTCACGAGGAGTCCTCCGTCAGCCCCAATCGGCAGGCCCGAATCCCGAAAGAACGACGACGGCCTCACGCCCGTCGCAAGAAAGGCGACGTCAAAGGGGATATCAGCACTGTCATGAAGGGCGATCCTTCCCTTCGAACATCTCTTCACATGCTGCCCCTCGATGACGGATATGCCCCTCTCCGCCAGGGATTCAAGCGCGATAAGCCTGGCCTTTTCCTGCAGATCGTTCAGGAGTCTTGTACCGGCAAACATGGTGATGATCACATTACCTTTGTTCTTTTGCGCAATTCTCCAGACATTCCCTGCCACCTCCACACCTGCGGGACCGCCGCCTATTACGGAGACCTTGAGGCCTCCCTGCGCCATCTTCTCCGTGATAAAGTTCCTGGCCTTCAAGAGATTGACTACAGGCTTGACCGTGAAGATGTTCTCCTCAGGATCTTCCCGGCCGATGAGGGGAATGTCGCTTCCCGTATTAAAAGAGACGAGATCGTATCGGAGAGATCCTCCAGAGCGTAAGAAGAGCATCCGCTCTTCAGGATCTATCAGGGTCACCACGTCTTCAACGAAGGAAGCTCCCCTATTTTCAGCCATCCTCCTGACATGGAAGCGAACATCCTGCGGACGATAGAGGCCGGAAAGCATCCCTGGCCCCATCCCGGAATAATAGTGATAGGGTGCGGCGCTGACGAGGGTCACCTGAGCACCGCTCTTCCTGAACTCCTCGAGGCTAAGGAGCGCTGTCAGGTGGGCGTGGCCTCCGCCCACAAAGACAAGGTGCTTGCTCATCAATCTTCTCCAATGAGTTATTAACCTTCCTGTTGCATAGAACTTCTTATTCGGGAAGGCAGGCCTGGTGAGAAGCCCTGTGTTGGATAGCCAGGGCAATCAAACCCCATGAGATCCTGTTTCCTGTGATCCGTATCAGCCTTGTCGCAAGAAAAGCGGTGACGAATTGCGTGAGAACAGAAATGGATAAAAGAAATCCTGAGAGCATGGGGTTACCGGGAACTTCTCATCTATTTACACAGATAACGGTATGCGGCATCATCGGGGAGGAGATGGCCCCGTCTTTCAGAAGTATCTTCTTGGTGTGTGCCGTCTGTAAAATATCCTTCACTCCAGAGAATCCTGTACGTATCTTTACCGCAATCATATTCATTGCAAACCAGGAGCTCTTTGATATATTTGCCGTCAAATTTCCTTGGCTCTGCGTATTCGTATTTCATTCGGACTCTCATGACGGTTTCAGAAATGCGCTCGATGCTCTCCCGGTCTATGGATAGTGCCACATCAGCCGAGGGGTCCTTCGTAATGAGTGTCCAGTCCGCACCCTTTGCGCTCCCTGAGATGAGGGACAATACAATCGTGATACTGGGGAGAAGATAGCTGTTCATTTGTCATTCCTCCCGACGGTGAAATACCATCCGTGGTATCTGCCGTCTCTTCTTGGATCTGAAGCCGGCTTTTTATCAGTATATCACAGGTGCGTATCAACGGAGATCCCCGAAGGGTAGTGGGGTTATAGTGTGTTGATGCTGATTAGTTCCTGAATCGACCATATGTGGTCGGTCAGCTTTGACTCCATCGCTGGTGTGACTCGCAAGGTTTGATGAACGCGACAAAAGTTATAGTAAGCAAATTGCAGCGCATAGGCCCATTTTAAGTTTGTCCATTTTTTAGAAAACGCATTCGTTAAGCGGGTCATTCTTCGCATCGTCATGCGAACCGTTAAGTTTTGGCGCTCAACATGAGAAGTGGAAGCCCGTTTTAAATCAGGGTCCCCAAAAACAGCAATCTTGTTGCTGGTAACATACGCAGCCGGAGAATAGCGTACCTCATTTTCAGGGTTACTGCGATACACCTTAATGATTTGTGCAAAGTCTACCTGTTGCATGCCTAGGCTGTAAATAACAGCGTCTTTGTAAGGACCGAATCCATCCGTGTTAATTTGAAAATTTCCTTGTGTTGCGTAAGCCAACTTATCAGTGAACGTGATCGTATCATAGGCATTCCTATTGCCAAGATGCCAGGCAAGAATTAATTTAGTGTAACGCTCCATCCCAATGAAACACCATGCATCTCCCGCCTGTCTGTCAGCATGGCCTTTCTGTGCCCTTGTTTTGGCTTTCATTCCGACGTATCCCCAAATTTCGTCACAGGCTACCTCTTTGACTTTCAGGCTCTTAATTCGATCTTCCATTAACTTTTCACAGCGTTCGCCGACTAAAGCCAATAAGGAAAGAATGGTGCGCTTCTCCACCCCTGTGATTCGTTCAGTGGTACGAATCGAGCAACCCTCGACAAGATGATGAATCACAGATACTGCTTTATCCAACGGAAGGCGCATATCTCCCAAAGGCCGCTCATGAGCCTCAAGAAAGGTCTTTTTGCACAAGGGACAGCGGAAGCGCTGCAAGCCATTCCGATCTTTGCCGAATCTGTTAGCTGTTATGTTGCATGTCGGGCAGTTCATATTATCACCTTCCCTTCTCAACACAATATTACCATTTTGCTCAAGCATTGTCAAGGAAAAAAAGCATAGCCAAAAAAATTCCAAACATACCTTGACAAGCCAGAAAAAAAGATGATAGGATGAACTTGTCAAGCCCACCATAAAAGGTGGAATGGCCCCGCCCGGGATCGAACCGGGAACCAAACGATTAGTAGTCGCGAGCTCTATCCGTTTGAGCTACGGGGCCTTGAGTTAAGGGGTCTTACTCCGATTCAGTAAGGCCCTTTTCTTTTTTAGAAAGGCTCTAAATCTGTTTCATCTTCTTTTTCTTCTGTTTTTTCTAATCCAAAATCTTCTGGAGGTTTTTCCTCTATATCACTTTCCATTCCAATGAGTCCGAATGTATTAGGAGCTGTTCGAATAAAAACCTCATGTTTGCGGACATACCATCCGAGTGACCCACTTAATGCTACTCTTTCTTTCTTCGTCGTTTGCTTACCGATCCCCTCAAGAATTTCATTTAGATGCATTGGTCTTCCAGTTTTCTTAAGAAGGGCTAAGGTCTTAGCAATTGCGCTACCTGGTCTTATTTTACTTTCGGCAGATTCATTCATTTCGCTTTTTGGCAAAAGTTTAATGGTATCTTTAAGAGCCTCCATATAGCTTCTGGCCTCGCTAATCTTTCTTTCATAATCCGCAATTTCCTGCTCTTTCTTTTTTATCTTATCCTCAATCTTTTCTCTTAGGCCCATCTATCGCTCCTCCGTTTCTTAGTGCAACTATAGCATAGTGAAAATATGGTGTCAAGGTAAAAGAAATGGGATTGACTTTTTTTCTTGAATCCACCATACTACCTATAACTTAACTCAGGAGGTCTTTAGATGATGAACAATTTAGGCAGTACTATCAATGAGTTAGATAAGGCAAAGCAAAGGACATCAAACGGTGGAGAATACTGGATGGGGCGGAGTATTCAAACAATTCTTGGCTACCAAAATTGGGACAAATTTGAAAACGTCATAGATAAAGCAAAAAAGGCATGTGAAAGCACAGGTATCGATCCCAACAACCATTTTCGCCGTACGGGGAAAATGGTTGAAATAGGTAGTGGAGCGCAAAGAGAAAGGGCAGATTACTTTCTAACACGATATGCTTGCTATCTTATTGCAATGAACGGTGAAACAAGTAAGCTAGAAATTGGAACCGCACAAAGCTATTTTGCCGTACAAACGCGAAGACAGGAAATACAGGACAAGCTCACGGCAGATGAACGACGCCTTCAACTTAGAGAACGTGTAAAAAATGCAAACATCAGTTTAACAAGCACAGCAAAAAAGGTAGGTGTTCAAAAATATGCCATATTTCATGATGCTGGTTATCAAGGCCTTTATGAGATGGGTTTAGCCGATATAAAAAGAAAGAAAGGAATCTCCGAAAAAGAAAATTTACTTGATCGGGCTGGCCGAACCGAATTGGCGGCTAATGAATTCAGAATAACTCAGACCGAAGAAAAACTTGTTCGAGACAGGATAAATAACGAAAGGGACGCTATTAATATGCACCGAGATGTTGGTAGGGAGGTTCGCTCTACAATCAAGAAGTTGGGAGGGACCTTGCCAGAAGATTTGCTCCCAGAAGAATCAATCAAGAAATTAACTAATAAACACAAGAAAGAGATAAGTACAAAGGAAACACCGATAATCACGGAATAGATTTTTCTCCTCCCCACCTTACCTTAGCGGCTTTCTTGGCAATCTGCTTACGCTTCTTTGCGGAAAGCTTCTCTGTCCTTGCCTTGCTCCCTTTAAGTCCTCCCTTGCGGCCAGCTTGTACTCGGTAGGGAACCTTTTCAGGTTCAGGGATGGGTTCTTGAGGAATGCCATCGCGCTTAGCGTCACGCCTTAGCAGTTCTTGAAGGGTAGCGAATGCAGCCTCGTTTTCGTCTTTCTTCTTCGGCATACCTCCATTATATCAGAATACCGGGGTCCGCGATCACTCCATCAACACGTTAATACCCCACCACCCCCCGAAGGCCGGTCCCATCAGGAAATTCACATTTGCTGCTATAATATGCGATGGTTTCTCGAAGGGCACGGATATTCTTCTCAGGAATCGGCGGAAGCGGCCTATCGGCAATCGCCTGCTTCATGGCAGACCGAGGCCATGTGATCAGAGGCTCTGACAGGGTCTTTGATGAGAACCCGTCCCATCCCGTCTTCCGGATGCTGAGATCAAAAGGAATCGCTATCGTGCCCCAGGACGGCGGCGGCATCGACGCCTCCTTCGATTTTGCTGTCTTCAGCACTGCCGTCGAAAACGACAGCCCTGACCTCAGGAAGGCCAGGGCTTTGGGAATTCCCCTCAAATCGAGACCCGAATATCTCGCCGAGATCGTTGATGAATTCAAGACAATTGCCGTAGCAGGCACGAGCGGAAAATCAACGACGTCGGGTCTGCTTGCCTTTATGCTCAGGCGACTTGGATTAAGCCCCAACTTCATCGGCGGGGGGAGGGTCAAGCAATTCAGGACAGAAGAGAGCCCTGGAAATTCGACGAGCGGATCCTCCGATTATCTCGTCATCGAGGCATGCGAGTCTGACGGTACCATCGTCAATTTTAAGCCTCTTCACACCGTTATCCTGAATCTTGACCTCGACCATCATTCCATCGCCAAGACAAGAGAGATGTTTCAGGCACTCGCAACGAATACAGCAGGGATGGTCATAGTCAACGCCGATGACCATAATCTGGAGGGACTCAGCACGAGACACAGCGTGACTTTTTCGATAGACAATCCTTCGGACTACCGGGCAACGGACATTCTCTACAGACCCTTTTCGACGGAGTTTAGCGTGAAGACTCCTTCACATTCCACCTTGGCTGACCGTGGCCGGGGACGGCATGGCGGGACTGTGGAAGGATTCGGGCTTTCCCTTCCCGGCGAGTATAACCTTTATAATGCCCTGTCCTGCATCGCTATTCTGTGCGAGATGGGGATGCCTCTCGAGGAGACTCGTCGGGTTTTGCACGAATTCAGGGGGATCGAAAGAAGGTTTGATGTTCATCTCAATGACGGGAAAAGGCTCGTCATTGATGACTATGCCCATAATCCTCATAAGATCTCGGCGCTCATGAAGACGGTCAGGAACATGAGAGACCGCGTCTGCTACATATTCCAGCCCCATGGCTTCGGGCCGACGCGGATGATGAAGAGGGAATACATCGAGGCTTTCAGAGAAAATCTCCGCGCATCGGACCACCTCATTCTCCTGCCGATCTTTTATGCCGGAGGCACGGCGAACAGAGACATCTCAAGCAAGGACCTTGCAGAGGGGATCAGGGAAGGAGGAAAGTCCGTTGAGGTCGTCGAGGAGAGGGACAGGGTTCTCGATCCGGTAAGGGCATGGGATACCTGTGTTGTCCTCGGCGCGAGGGACGAGACGCTGTCTCATCTTGCTGAAGCAATCGCGGGGAAGTTGACTTTTCCAAGGGATGTAGTAAACTCTTGTGAGACAGTAGTATATTCCACTGAGGGAGGAGCGGTATGAAGATCGAACTCGACGGGACTCTTTTGAAGATGACGCCGGAGAATGACAGGGAGAAGAATGAACTGAACCAGCTCTGGACCATCATAATCGGCTGTGTAGACGAGGGGAAGAAACTGGTTCCCGTAGGACAGTATCTCCCGGGCATTAAGGAAGTCGCAGTATTCAATATAGAATAGGTTCTTCGTTGGGGAGGGGAGCGCATGGGCGCTCCCTTTCTTATTTGACCGGTCCTGAGGAGAAGATGATTCTATCGAATTTGCGTTTGAGGGTCTTACTCTCGAAATTAATCATTTCGTTGCCCGGCTCAAAGGACATCCTCTTCCCTTTGACGACCTTCATCTGGGGAACGGCGACCCAGGTCTTCTTTCCGTGCTCCTCAAGACATACATAGGTGTACCCGCCGCTGTCCATTGTTTCGACCACCTTGCC
>DASRZP010000078.1 GCA_035686305.1 Thermodesulfovibrionales bacterium
TCAGCGAAGGATCCTTTACGCCATGTTCAGGGAGGGCCTTCTCCCCGGCAGGAAATATTCAAAAAGCGCCGGTGTTGTCGGAGAAGTCCTGAAGAAATATCATCCCCACGGCGACACGGCCGTTTATGACGCCATGGTCAGATTGGCACAGGATTTTAATATGAGATACACCCTTGTCGACGGGCAGGGCAATTATGGGTCCATTGACGGTGACCCTGCTGCAGCATACCGGTACACGGAAGCTCGCCTCGCAAAGATAGCAGAAGAACTTCTGGCCGATATCGATAAAGAGACCGTTGACTTCATCCCCAATTTCGATGAAACGACTGAAGAGCCGAAAGTGCTGCCGTCAAGGATTCCGAACCTCATCATCAACGGGTCAGCCGGGATTGCCGTCGGTATGGCAACGAATATCCCGCCCCATAACCTCTCCGAAGTTATCGATGGTCTGGTGATGCTTCTGGGAAACCCTGACACAACCATTGAAGAGCTTATGACCCCAATAAAGGGGCCTGACTTCCCGACAGGCGGAATCATACACGGCACAGCAGGGATCAGGGATGCCTACGCCACAGGCAGGGGACTTCTCAAGGTCAGGGCGAGGGCGAGGATCGAGAGGGAACACCGGGGCGGCGAAAGCATCATCATCTCTGAACTCCCGTATCAGGTGAACAAGGCGCGGCTCATCGAAAAGATCGCAGAGCTTGTCAGGGAAAAGAAGATCGAGGGGATATCAGACATTCGGGACGAGTCCGACAGGGATGGGATCAGGGTTGTCATGGAATTGAAGCGCGGCGAGATGGCAGAGGTTGTTCTGAACAATCTCTATAAGCACACCCAGATGGAGACCACCTTCGGGATCATCATGCTTGCCCTCGTGAACGGCCAGCCGAATGTCCTGAGCCTCAAGAAGGTTCTCAACTACTTCCTCCAGCACCGGCGCGACGTGGTCCTGAAGAGGACGAGGTTCGAACTCAGAAAGGCCCAGGAACGGGCTCATATCCTTGAAGGACTGAAGATCGCCCTTGACCACCTTGACGAGATCATTGCCCTCATACGGGCTGCAAAGAGCCCTGAAGAGGCGAAACAGGGACTGATGGCCGGCTATCCTCTCTCAGAGATCCAGGCACAGGCTATCCTCGACATGAAACTGCAGAGACTGACAGGCCTCGAGCGCGAGAAGATCATCAGCGAATATAAAGAGACCCTGAAGGAGATCGAAAGGCTGAAGGCTATTCTTGGAAGCGACGCCCTCGTTTCGAAGATCATTAAGGAAGAGCTCCTTGAGGTAAAAACAAAGTACGGTGACGAGAGACGGACAGAGATCACCGAAGAGACCAAGGAGATAACCATCGAAGACCTCATAACTGAAGAGGAGATGGTCATAACGATCTCCCATCAGGGATACATAAAGAGGAACCCCCTGAGCGCATACAGGAGCCAGAGACGGGGCGGCAAGGGCCTTATGGGCATGGAGACAAAGGAAGAGGATTTTGTGGAGCAGCTCTTTATCGGCTCCACCCACGACTATATGCTCTTCTTCAGCAACCTTGGAAGGCTCTACTGGCTCAAGATATACCAGATCCCCGAGGCAGGCCGGGCAGCAAAGGGCAAGGCCCTCGTCAATCTCCTCTCGATCTCCGAGGGAGAACGGATCGCGACGGCCCTGCCGGTGCGCGATTTCAAAGAGGGATACCTCGTGACGTTCACAAAGAACGGGCTCGTCAAGAAGACTCAGCTCGATGAATACAGCAATCCGAGGGGCAAGGGGATCATTGCGGTGACCCTTGAAGAGGGCGATGAGTTGATAACCGTGAGAAAGACAGACGGCAAGAGCGACTTCATCATCGGGACACGGGAAGGGTTGTCGATCAGGTTCAACGAGGAAGACGTCAGACCCATGGGAAGGACAGCAAAGGGCGTGATAGGGGTGAGACTTCAGAAGGGTGACGAGGTTGTTTCTGCGGAGATTGTTGAGGCGAATACGGCATTGCTCACCGTCACGGAAAAGGGGATCGGAAAACGGACAAGGCTTGATGAGTATCCTGTTCAGGGAAGGGGCGGAAAGGGCGTTATCTCTATAAAGCTCGTTCCAAAAGGCGGAAAGGCTGTCGGCCTCATGCAGGTCAGGGACGAGGATGAGGTTGTGATGATAGCAAATACTGGCAAGCTTATCAGGACGGTCGCCGGGAATATATCGATCCATGGGAGGAATACCCAGGGAGTGAAGCTCATGGACCTGGACCCCGAGGACAGGATCGTCAGTATCGGAAGAGTGGCGGAAAAGGATTAGCCGTAAAATTCGGCGTCAACAGGCTGTCTGACCGACATTGGCCATTGGCCGCGTGATAGATCTTCGCTCGTTCACCCGAAAAGAACCACAACTGCTGACAAACACCGGGTATCACTAGCGCCGACAATTTGAGACTCGCACTGTGTGACAATCCAGGGTCATCGTTCGACCCACAATGGAACCTCCTTGCTCTTCAAATCAGCTTTTCGTTTACAAGGTATAGCAGATCGCCATGTGTGTCAAATGTCAAAGAGCGCCAAGGACTCGCAAGTGCCATCAACAATTCGTCGCCCTTCGACTTCATGCTTCGCGGAATTTCTCTTGACAAATAATGTAACATGTGTTACTCTTTTAACACAAGTAACAGAAAGGAGGCCGATCGATGAAAAATATAACACGGAAGATCGAAGAGACATTTGCACAGCAGGAGTCTTTGCGGGTGCGAGGAACGTCGGGTATCTGAAGCAAGTTACAGGCCGTTTCACTCAACAGTCCGACAATTTTTTCGCGGCCATAACGTTTGCCGAAGCCGGTGAATTCGATACTGCAAAGGCTTTTATTGGGCGAGACTCAGGAGACTGCAGGCGGCCTGTCGGCTCCTGCTTGCCAGGCTGTTGGGTAGGCAAGGCTTAACCATGCAAGCGACCATCATGAAACGGACCGATAAAGGGAATATCAGAAAAGACCAGGGCTGGCTCCTCTTCTTCTATAGCGTGCCTTCCAAGCCGGTCAGCAACCGCATGAAGATATGGCGTAAGCTCTCGAAGGCAGGGGCAGTTCAAATCAAGGGCGCTGTCTATATCCTGCCCATGAACGAAGAACACTATGAATTCTTCCAGTGGCTCGTCTCCGAAGTCTCTTCGATGGGCGGAGAGGCTGCTTTTACCAGAGTTGACTCTATTGATTCCATGAAGGACCAGGAAATCATGGACCTCTTCAACAAGCATAAAGAATTGGAGTATCATGGGATCAACAAAGTCATCGAAGGCCTTGAGGCTAAGGTGAACAGCGTCAAAAAAGGATCGAAAACTCAGAATCTAAAGGCGCTTTCAGAGCAGATAGCCAAGGCATCAAAGAGTTACGAGGAAGGCCTCAAGACGGACTTCTTCTCTTCAAAGGCCGGCGCTTTGCTCCTGCCAAGGCTTAATGCCCTGAATGCAGGAATGAAAGGATTCCTCGGTACAGCGCCGGAAACGAAACCTGCCGCTGTCCCTTCCAGAAAGCCCGCTGATTACCAAGGGAAGATATGGGTCAGCCGCAAGAGACCTTTTGTAGATAGGATGGCCTCGGCATGGCTTATCAGACGATTTATCGACAAGGGCGCCAAGTTTGGGTTATTGGACGAAACGGAACTTGCTGCCGCGGGAAAAGGTTCTGTAACCTTTGATCTAAGGGGCGGGGCTTTCACTCATGTCGGAGATCTCTGCACATTTGAGGTCTTGGTGAAGTCCTTCGGGATTAAAGACAGAGCGGTAAAGAAGATTGCCGAGCTTGTGCATGAAATTGACGTAAGGGACGACAGGTATAGAGCACCTGAAGCGCAAGGAATCGAAAGCCTACTGTCAGGAATTCGCAAAACGGCAAAAGATGATATGGAATGCCTCGAAAGAGGGGTAGCTGTTTTTGAAATGCTGTATGCATCGAAGATTTAGGAGCATATAATGGATATTGAACCGGTCGGTCTTGGGAGGCTTGCTGCGTATTTCCCGCGCCTCGGCGCATTGGGATTCGGTGGGCCGATCGCTTGCGGGTTTCATGCAAAGAGACCTCACTGCACGCCGATTGATAGCGACCGCTCACTGATATTTGAGGAAATTATGATATCTGATACGCTTTGAAAAGGAGAAAATCGTCGTACCCAAAAACCTTAAACAAAGAGGAGGTAGTTATGGATCGTGTACAATCTTGTCCTGTAGGAAGGCTTACCAAGGTGCTTCTCGCAACCGACCGCTCGAAATTCAGCGAGGGTGCCGAACGGGAGGCGATAAATTTTGCCAAGGTGTGCTCCAGTGAGCTTTACGCTGTTACCATACTCGAAACAAACCCTGAATATGAAACAATCGGTTCAAGCGTGTTTGAAAAAGAAGAGGCGGAAGCGGCCAGGTATCTCGACTCCCTCAGTGAAAGGGCATCTCGGGAAGGCGTTAAATGCGAGACCATTTTCCATTCGAGTATAGAACCCTATCAGGCAATTGTGGATGAGGCATCCGAGCGGCATGTCGATATGATTGTTATCGGCAGGCGCGGCCGCTCAGGGCTTGCAAAGTTGCTCATGGGCGAAGTCGCCGAGAAAGTCATCATACACTCGCCATGCAAGGTCCTCGTTGTCCCAAAGGCGGCCAGGATCGAATACAGGACCATTTTGGTTGCAACCGACGGTTCCGGACACAGCCTCGCGGCGGTTCACGAGGCTGTGGACATTGCAAAGCGATGCGGCAGCAGGATAATACCTCTTTCCGCCGCCCGTAACAACGACGAACTCGGCGCCGCAAAAACTAACGTGGACAACGTTATCGAAATAGCCAAAAAAGAAAACATCCAGGCAGAGGGCATAACACCTGTCGGCAGATCATACAATGTGATTGTCGAGACGGCAGGCGGCAGAGGCGTTGATCTTATCGTAATGGGAGTGTCGGTCAAATCAGAAGTGGGAAAATTTTTCACCGGGAGTGCGACCGAAAAAGTGATAGGGACCGCGGGCTGTGCTGTGCTTGTCGTTAAGGGTGACACGTCCACTCCCGCAACGGTATAGGTGTTCAGATGCGAACAATTCTACAGGAGGTTCCCAATGAAAGAAGTAACACTTAGAAAGTGGCAGCGTCATGTGGGAGTGAGTCTCATGCCCCTGATCGTTGTGCAGATCATAAAACGCTTTTCTTCTGAGCATCGTCGACTCTTTGGATTTATGCACATACGGCTTCCTGAGTATCTGCGCCCACACAAAGCAGAAGCAGTGAGCGGACACATACACTGTCTATACTACAACAGTCATGTCACGCACTGGATTTGGTTGTGAAAGGATCATGAGGATTGCGGAACGGATGTCCCTTTCTCTTCCGGAGGCTTCAGATTGCGAAAACTCCTATAGAGCAAGAGATCATAAATGATCTTGAGGCCGCCCGAAAGGAAAAAAGGCATGTTCAACAGGGCAGGGGATGCAAGAAGGGGTCCCGAAAACACTGGGGAAAGTGACGCGCCTGTCGTCCTTGCAATGCCGGTTAAGCCTGCTGCTGCAGAACGTTCGTCCGGGCCCATGATAGCCATTGTATAAGACTGACGGGTCGGCACATCCATCTGCGAGATACTGAAACGCAAAAGGAGCACGGTGATTGCCAGAAACAGGTTCGGCATGAGAGGAACCAATATCAAGAGGATATTTGAAGGAATGTGCGTGAAGACCATAGTTCTGATTAGGCCGATGCGGGATGCCACCCATGAAGCCGACAGGGCCGAAAGCCCTGCGAGAATATTTGCCCCAAAGAAAATAGCTCCGAGTGCGGCTGGTTGTACGTTGAAGCGCACGTGGAACCAGTACGCCACAATACTCTGCAAGACGAAGCCGCCGGCAAAGGCGTCGAGCGAAAATAATGCGGACAGCTTGAGGACGACCACCCTTGACTTATCAAGACCCAGAAGGCGACCAAGCTTCGGGGATGAAATTGAAGGGTCGGAGTAATGAGGGACCTCTACAGCATCAGAAAGCCTCATGAACAAGTACCCCAGCATCAGTCCCACTGTGGCATAGGCGACGACAATAACACGATAACTTCCCGTCGGAGTCATGCCAAATCCCTGTAGTGCTTGCGCCGTAACACCGCCAAACAGAGCACCCAGTGCGGTTGCAAAAGAGCCTGCGAGATTGTACCATGCGAATACCCGGGTGCGTCGCTCATCCGGAACAATGTGCGACAGGGCGGCCAGTTCGATAGGTAGAAATGGACCCACTTCGTAACCGCTTGGACTGATTACCCCGATTGTTGCAGCAATGAGAAGGAGCGCGAAATTGTCCGTCGTCGCGAACAGGCCGCCTGCAAAGACCATCAGTAACGCTCCGACAATAAGCATGCGTCGCCGGCCTCTGCGGTCCGCGGTCGTTGTTATCCAAAAGGAAATGACAGTATCACCGACCAAAGCGAGGGTAAATAACAGTCCGATTTGCGTTTCATTCAGGCCGATTTTAGCCAGGTAGATCATGAGAACCACTGACAGGAAACCATAAGCAAACAGACGGAAACTTCGCGTGGAAAAGAGGAGACGACCGTCATGACTCAATGCAAGGTTCCTCAGAGCAAAATCAAAGGGCATAGCTGCTATCGGGCGGCTCCTTCGGGTTTGCCCTGTCTTATCATTTCCTCGCAGTATGCATAGAGTGCGTCATAGACAATCCATTCTGCTCTGTTAATCTCGTGGTCATTCTTGAAGCCGAGATGCCTGAACCCTTCGGCAATCGCCTTGAGCCCGGGACCTTCTGGCTGGTTATACAGGGTATTATCCGTATCGGCACCGTTGACAATCCTCCCGAGCAGGAGAAGGCCTGCATTATTCGTCAGCCCATATTTCTTAAGAATGGCATCGAATGAACACTCCTTGCCGTGATGTCCCAGTTCCACCCCTGGAACATCGAAGGCAATGGCGTTGAGACGGAGCGCTTCCTCCTTCACCTCGTCAGCCGGCACGAAGAAGAACTCGGCCTCTTTGTCAATAAATTTCTTGATGAGCCAGGGGCAAGCAACTCGATCGACTTTGACATGTTCTCTGGTAATCCATCTCATACTATCACTCCCTCTGATCCGAGATCATTTTTGTTTGCTTGTATAAGCCTTCTCATTTGGCGAGATTGATTTTATCGAGCGCTGCTTTCAGGCCGTTGGCGAGCTTCTCCGGATCATCATATCCCCAAGAATGTAGAAAGAAAAGGCGGGGAGACTCAAAAAGCATATGGCTGTGTATAGCGGTAATCGCAATCCTAACCTCCCCAATTTTGACCGCAAGATCTCCGCGAGGGTATGTTACTTTGAACATATCCCCCTCGGAGGCCCCCTTTCCACCAAAAACTTTTTCGACTCCATCCCACCCGGTGGATTGCCCATATACAGTGGTAAAACTCCATAGCACTAAAGCAATAAGCAACAATATTCGTTTCATTTATTCCTCCCTTTATTCACGATGGATTTGTTGCCCTTATCATTGGAGTGACGAGCATCAACTGCACTTTCTTTAGCGCGAAAGTTGGTCAGCCAACCCTCCTGCGATGACTCCTTTTGGGGGTTCACAATAAAATGCCATCCATCAGAAGTATTTATGCACCGATATGTGAGTCTCTAATTCTTAATATTAGATTAGCAGTTACAGGGGCAATGTCAAATGTCATCTCAGTGTTCTCAATCAGTTATGACAATGGAAAGGATTTCGGCTCCTTGACTGCAGTTCGCTTCACCCCCGACGACATGTGGAGTTTCGACCTCTCTTACGATTCCTTCACAACGGACGTGCCCCTCCGGGCAAGGGTATTCGGCATCGAGTCCGACAAACTCGAGGCAGACATTGTTTACAGGGAGAGTGAGTGGCGCAGCTACGGACTCTTTCTCACGGACATGAACTTCTCCGACGGGAACACAAGACTGGGGGCGATGATCGATTATCAGCAGGGGCTTCTTGTGAAGAGGGACTGGAAAGTCAGGATGTCCCTGGATCTTGGCTATTCACATAACTCGCGGCGAAATGCTTCCTATTTCAATCCGAGTCACGACGTCACCCTTTCGATTACCCCGATGGTCGAGCAGACTATCCGCCGCATGTACGGACGCTCTTTTGTTCACAGACTCTTCTTCGGCATGGGGGTTTATGATGAGGCAGGGTTCAAGACCAAACCTATCGCCTCACTGAGATACCAGCAGGAGTACGAGTTGTCAGATGTTCACCATCGAGATCATTGAACAGACGGGGTATCTTGAGTTTCTCGCTCTCGTAAGGGCGCTCGGTTGGTATGTCCTGATACTTTTCTCCATCCTGCGTTTGTGGGGATACTATAACTACTGGAAGTTCGGGAAGAGGAACAGGCGCAAGGCTTCAATGTCCGACGATGCGGCAACTCAGGAACTGGCTGACTATTTTCAGTTGCAGATCCCCGCCGTCCATGAACTCCGAGGCCTCAAGGAAGTCCTTTGGCCGGTAGAAGGGCATAGACTCGTGGTTAAACAGATCAGGAGATATCCATCCACCTCGCGAAACGCAGAAATAAGCGGCCTCACCTGGTGATTTCCGCAGGCTCGGCATGTTTGAAAAGCTACGGATTCGAAATCGTCACCGTAGCGGCAACCTTATCCGAAGTGGACGTATCGGTAACAGTTAAAGTCACAATTGAGCCATTTGCACCGGTACACGCATTAGAAGCTGTTACGGTAAATTTGCCATTTGTCGTCAGGGTTGAGGTATCAAGAGTAACGAGACTCAGATTTGTAACTCCTACAACGTAAGATGCGCGAGTTCCACCCGTTGCGGTAAATGTCTGGGATTCTCCTGCTGAACAACTCAAGGTTGCCGATGAGGGTGTTACGGAAAGGGCCGCCGGAGCGGGAACGCTCTTGGGCAGGCTCCACGTTCCAGATCCGTCCGAACCTGTGCTCGTATATGTTCCTGAGAATGACTTCCAGTCCTTGCTTGCAACTCCCGTTAAGGTCGTGACACTTCCGTCTGCGTTATTGAGGGTAATAACGATACTCTCACTGTTGAGAGTGCCGGTGAGCGTTGCGTTATCCGAAGATGTTCCGGAAAAAGGCCCGTATCTTTCTTCCTGTGTGAGAGAAAGCTCTGTTTCGCGGACAGAGACGTTGGACCGGTCAAGGGACAGATTCCAGGTCCCATTCACGTCACCTGCATTTGCGACCGTTCGGAATCCGCCCCCGCAACTTGGGACCGATAAACACAGGATCACAACCAAAAGGCAGGGAAAAACTGCATAAGGCCAATTCATTTTTCGATATGTTCTCATTCTTTCGCCTCTCGAATTCATCACTTTTTCTCCCGCTTGCGCTTCCCCCAAAAGCTCTCCAATTATAGGGTTCTCAAAAGGTGAGTGTCAAGACATCCGAGGATCGTGTGCGCGCTAACGCTTTAATTCCCCGGAGGCCGGAACTGCGCGCCGAAAGGCCCAGGCCTCGATGCTCCTTATCTGTTCATCCATGGTCACTGAAAGAGGGACGGTCACTCTCAGAACTCTTAAGAGATCATCTTCGACTACGGGTCGCTTATCGGCAAGGGCCTCGAAGACCGCTGATTTGACCACCTGCTCTATTTCAGCTCCGGAAAGACGTTTGGCCAGTCGTCCCAGCATCGCAGCATCAATCGCTGCAGAATCGATACCCTGCTTCTTCATATGGATGCGGAATATCTCTTCCCGTGCCGTTTCATCGGGAAGCCCCATATAGAATATCTCATCGAAGCGTCCCTTGCGGAGCACTTCCGCCGGAAGCATCTCGATGGCATTGGCGGTGGCGGCGACAAAAACAGGCGCAGTCTTTTCCTGCATCCAGGTCAGGAAGGAACCGAGGACCCGTGAAGCCGCGCCTCCTTCGGCTTTGAACCCCTGCGATGATATGCCGGACTCGATCTCATCGATCCAGAGGACGCAGGGCGCAACTGCCTCTGCAGTCCTGAAGGCCTTGCGCAGGCTCGACTCAGGACTGCCGAATGCTCCCCCGTACACAACCGCCATATCGAGACGGATAAGGGGAAGGCTCCACCGGGTGGCGATCACCTTGACAAACAGCGATTTGCCGCAGCCCGATATCCCCATGATCAACACTCCCTTCGGCATCTTTGCGCCGGAAGAAATGTTATCCAGGCCGAATGCTGTTTCACGACGCTGCAGCCATCTCTTGAGGTTTTCCATCCCGCCCAGATGCTCCAGAGGCGCATCATTGAGGACAAACTCCATGATGCCGCTTTTTCTGATGATCTGCTGTTTCATCTCGAACAATGCCCGAACGATTTCATTGCCGTCGCCGGACCGGGACAGGGCACAAGCTCCGATGCTCCGCTCGATGTCCTCAAGATAAAGCCCCTGAGCAGCAATCACCAACCTGCCCATCAGCCCGGGATCAGAGGCACAGGCCTCCATGAGCAGTGGAACACGCCCTTTCAGCATCTCCAGATGCGCCTTGATCTCCGTCATAACGGGTATCCCCTGGTAGAGAATAACAAGGTCTTCTCTCAACCGATCCGGTATCGTCTCCTCTTCACCGATGACAATCAGGGTCTTTGATCGGGCCCGCACGACAAATTCCTTCAGCTTCCTGATAATGAAGGGGTTGTTTACCCAAAAGCTGGAAAGATCCTTGAAAAGAAAAGCGGCGGGTCCCGGCTGTGCGATGGCAAAATCGAGCGCCGGCAGAGGGTTTACCGTCTCTTTGAGTGACGAGCCCTCCCGGACGAAGCCTTCGGTGCAAGTCCAGACATAGGGACTCCCGGCCCCTGTCATGGCTGCGGCCTCGGCTACAATTCGTTCGGTGCTCTGCTCGCTATCGGTAACGACATAGAACAAGCTGTTTCCGGCCTCGATCGTTCTCAGCAGGTCAGGTATATTCAAGTT
>DASRZP010000079.1 GCA_035686305.1 Thermodesulfovibrionales bacterium
GCAAGTATCTCCCACGCACGGGCATGGATCTGTGTACCCACGATACGGGCGTTCAGGAAATATTCGAGCTTGTGTATCACCACAAGAAAGACGAGAGACCCCATCGCAGCAGATGGTGAGTTACTCAGGCTGATCACAACAACGATCGTATTGGAGATGAGATTGCCGATGATCGGCAGCATACCCGTGGCAAAGGTGATGGCAACCATGGTCTTCACAAAGGGCAGATGAGCGCCGAGCAAAGGGAGCAAAATCGCCAGATAGAGCAAGACAAAGAGCGTATTCAGTGCGGCGATGCGCACCTGGGCCAAGACAACCCATCGGAAGGCCTGGCTGAGGCGTTGGGCCCGCTCAACGAGAGCGCTTGCAAGGGGGCGGAACTCACGAGCTGCCCTCGCCTCTCTCAGGGAGACCATGGCGCCGATGACCATGCCGATCAGGACATGCGCGGAAAAGCGGCCGGCCTCCTTGCCCACAACCTGCAGATCACCTGCATGCTCACGAAGCCACCGCACTGACCATTCCTTAAGGTCGTCGGCATTGCCCGGCAGAAAGTCGATCAACCAGGCAGGGAGAATCTCTCTCGACCCTTCGACAATCTCTGCCATTTTCTTCAAAAGCACCGGGATGCTCCCCGCCTCACTCCGGGAAACATGGATTAATCCCCAGATGAAAAGGATGAGTGAAACCACAACGATGACGGCAAGCATCGCAACGACAGCGGCCCTTGCGCGGTCTCCACCGAGGCTGCTGATCCTGAGTCGCGGCGCCAGAAGATGGACCACGTCGTAAACGAGCAACCCGGAAAGCACGGCAGGCAGCAGGTGCATCTTGAGAACAAAGATGAGCGCAGTCGCTGCAAGAAGCCATGAGGCAATTTCATGGGAAGACGGCGCCGGTTCAGGAAGATCTGTCATTTCCCTTTCCACCCTTTGAGGAGTTCCACTTAGGGTTATGATGCTCCCTCTCTCATTTCCTTAAAGGTATTGATGAGCCCGTTCGTGGAAGAATCATGGGATGTCACCGGTGAATCACTCCTGAGTTCGGGGAGTATCTTCATTGCGAGCTGTTTACCGAGTTCAACACCCCACTGGTCAAAGCTGAAGATATTCCAGATGGCCCCCTGCACAAAGATCTTATGCTCATACATGGCGATGAGGCTCCCGAGGGACCTCGGAGTGATCTTTCTGATGAGAACGGAATTCGTCGGCCTGTTGCCCTTGAATACCCTGAAAGGAGCAAGCCGCCTGATCTCTTCTTCCTTCTTGCCGGACCTCGCGAGTTCATCAGCCGCCTCTTCATAGGTCTTCCCTTTCATGAGGGCCTCGGTCTGAGCGAAGAAATTCGAGAGTAATATGGCATGGTGGTCTCCCAGGGGGTTGTGACTCAATGCCGGCGCGATAAAGTCGCAGGGTATGAGCTTTGTGCCCTGGTGGATCAGCTGATAGAATGCATGCTGTCCGTTTGTTCCCGGCTCCCCCCAGATAATGGGCCCTGTCTGATAGGTCACCTCTTTTCCGCTCCTGTCGATATACTTACCGTTGCTCTCCATATCACCCTGCTGGAAATATGCCGGGAAACGGCGCATATACTGATCGTAGGGCAGAATCGCAACGGTCTCGGCGCCGAAGAAATTGTTGTACCAGATTCCGAGGAGGGCCAGGATGACGGGAATGTTCCGCTCAAAGGGCGTCCCCAGGAAGTGCATGTCCATGGCATGGGCCCCTTCGAGGAGTTCAAGAAAATGGTTAAAGCCCAGAGAGCAGGCAATGGACAGGCCGATGGCAGACCAGAGGGAGTATCTGCCGCCGACCCAGTCCCAGAAAACGAACATATTCTCGGGCGCTATCCCGAACTTCTTCACCTCTTCTTCGTTCGTTGATATCGCCACAAAGTGGTTTCTTACAAAGGTCTCATCCTTTGCCGAGTCGAGGAACCACCTTCTTGCGGTATGGGCGTTCGTCATGGTCTCCAGCGTGGTAAAGGTCTTCGAAGCGATCATGAAGAGCGTCGTTTCCGTCGAGAGGACCTTCAGAGTTTCAGAGATATGCGTTCCGTCTATGTTCGAGACAAAATGCGTTCTGATATGGGGCCTGCCATAGGGCCTCAATGCCTCCGTCACCATCACAGGACCGAGATCTGACCCTCCGATGCCGATGTTCACGATATCCGTTACAGCCTTTCCGGTATACCCCTTCCATGCTCCCGCAACGACTCTCGAAGAAAAGGCCTTCATCTGATCCAGCACGCTCTTCACCTGCGGCATGACATCCCTGCCGTCCAGAAAGATCGGTGTGTCCGAACGATTCCTCAAGGCAACGTGGAGCACTGCCCGGTCTTCCGTCTCGTTGATCCTGTCCCCTCTGAACATTTTCTCGATCGCGTCTTTTACTCCGGTCTCACGGGCGAGTTCCAGGAGAAGGCGAAAAGTCTCCCTGTTCGCAATGTTCTTTGAATAATCGACGAGGATATCCTCAAAGCGCAGGGAAAAGTTGGAGAACCGTTCAGGGTCTTCTCTGAACATATCCTTCATTTGTATGCTCTTCATGACCTCATAGTGGGACTCCAGCTCTTTCCAAGCAAGCGTTTGAGAGGGATCGTTCTTCTCCAGCATGCTATCCTCCCTTTCCCTGAGCCAGGAATGCATGAGCGCGCAGTGCCTGCTCACCCATGAGAATATCTTACAGGGCAAAGGAGGAAATTACAATTTTTTTGTCGCCCCACACGGTCCCGCGACGAGGATGATCACCCATTGCTTCTTGATGTTTCGTTGTCAAGAATCGGCGGTTTACTCGGGGGCATGATTTAGTGTAATTTAGATAAGGATACGTCTGTGTCAACTATCTTCGATCGCATCACCGGGTCCCTTGTCGGGAAGCTGGTCGTTATCTTAGGGCTTCTCATTCTCTCCGGAAGCGGCATCTTCTGGTACCTATCCATACAAGCCGATAAAAGGGACCTCATGGAAAACTCGGTCGCCTTTATCTCGTCACTTTCCGAGATGATACACAGAAGTATCAGGCATAATATGCTCCTGAACCGCGGGGATGATATGCAGGGGGCTATGGAGTCCATCGGCGCCACAGAGTCGGTAAAGCGGGTAAGTCTTTTCAACAGAGACGGTATCATTCATTATTCATCCGACAGGGGGGTCATCGGCATGAGGGCGCAGAAGGCCTCTCCTGCCTGCGCCGGCTGCCATTCCGATCCTTCACGGCCCCGTGAGACCCTCATCGATGGAAGGCAGTGGACGATCTATGCCGATGCCGCGGGAAAGAGGGTCTTGAGCTTCATAGAACCGATCTACAACGAGCCGGACTGCTTTACAGCTCAGTGCCACGTCCATAGCCAGGACCGTCGCGTTCTCGGGATTCTCATGACGGATTTTTCCCTCTCTACGATCGACCAGCGGATAAGAAAGAAAATAGTGAATACCTCGCTCTTCACGCTGCTCTTCTTATCCCTGATCGCAGCGATGCTCTATTTTATCCTCTGGAGGTTTGTCCTTAAGCCCGTCACGGTCCTCTCCAGAGGGATGGAACGGGTCAGTTCGGGAGACCTTTCACCCATGGAACCTCATCAATCGAAGGACGAGCTCGGCAGACTGTCCAGGACCTTCAATATGATGATAGGGGAGCTTCATACGGCAAGACAGAAGATGGAAACATGGACCCAATCCCTCGAGGAAGAAGTGGAGAAGAAGACGGTCGAGATAAAAAAGACCCAGAACAAACTCATACAGGCCGAGAAACTCGCTGCCCTCGGAAGGCTTACAGCCGATATTGCCCACGAAATACGGAATCCCCTCTCGGCGCTCGGAGGGTTTGGCCGGAGGCTTCAGAAGATCGTGTCAGGCAATAAGGAGCGAGAGTACTCGGATATCATCGTTTCCGAGGTGGACAGGCTTGAGCATATTCTCAGAGATATCCTCACATTCTCGAGAGAGGCGAAACTTCAGTTCGCGAGGATGCCGATTACCGATGTCGTTCGAGATTCCGTCGCTTCCTTTGCCGAAGTCTGCGCCGAGAATGCCATAGAGGTTATTGTGAACTTCGGCACTGACCTTCCGATCCTCGCAGACAGGACGCATGTCGGACAGGCGCTGGACAATCTTCTGTCAAACGCCATCGATGCCATGCCGAATGGCGGGACGCTTACCGTCAGCAAGATGACGGAGAAGATCAACAATATCGATTACGTCACCGTTCATGTCTCTGATACCGGCGCAGGGATACCGGAGGAGAAGCTTCCCCTTATCTTTGAACCTTTTCACACAACAAAGATGATCGGGTCCAGCACAGGGCTGGGTCTTTCTATAACGAGGAAGATCATGGAGGAACATGGAGGGTTCATAAAGACAAAAAATAACGGGAGTGCCGGGATTACCTTTAGCATCTCCTTTCCGTACCAGAGCGATGAAGACCTGATCAGTACCCCATGCTGGGAATTCATGAAGTGCGGAAGAGACGCCAACAGCGAGTTAAAGTGCCCGACTTACCCTCATTTCGGGAGGGTCTGCTGGGTGGTAGCAGGAACGTTCTGCATGGGAAGAGTTCAGGGCACCTTTGCCCAGAAATATGAGAATTGCAAAAAGTGTCAGTTCTACAAGAAGGTGCTGGAGAAAGAGGTATAACCCCTCTTGAATGCCGCGGGCACTTTTCCTTCGAGCCGAAAAGGGATCAGATGGGGTCATTAGGAACGATAATCACTGGAGATCGGGTTGTCTTACGTGCGTATGTGCGAAACTGCTATCGTGATATGCCCTCGATCTCGGCGACGTCTTCAATGCAAAGTTGCAACTCCGCAGCACGCATAACGCCCTCTGCCTGCTTCGCGTTCCGTGCGCCTACGATTGCTCCTGTCACCGCAGGATTGTTAAGTGTCCAGGCAATTGCCACCTCGCCGGGGGTCCGACCAAGGCGCCTTCCCACTGCATGGAGGCGTTCCACGAGAACCAAGTTCCTGGAGAGGTTAGGTTCATTGAATTCTGGACTCTGTTTCCGCCAGTCGTCGTCGGGGAGGTTGGCGACACGTTCCGCCGTCATTGCTCCTGTAAGGAGCCCCGAGGCCATAGGAGCATACACGATGACGCCGATTCCCTGTTGCATGCAATAAGGAAGGATCTCCGCCTCGATTTCACGCCGGATAAGTGAATACGGCGGCTGGAGGGAAGTAATATCCGCAATAGCCTGAGCACGTTTCATCTGCCATACATCGAAGTTTGATACCCCAATCCAGCGCACTTTACCTTCCTTCTTGAGCGCAGCAAGCGCTGCCCAACCCTCTTCTAACTCTGAATCTATCTCTGGGGGCCAATGAACTTGATAAAGGTCGATCGCGTCAGAGCGAAGCCTGCGCAGGCTGTCCTCACACTCCTTCCGGACCGATGCTGCCGTCAGCCTTCTGGAGAGACGCCTCTCTGCGTCCCATATCAAACCGCACTTCGTGAACACGTAAGGCCTCTGGCCCTCCCACCCGTCCAGTGCCCGCACCACGACTTCCTCAGAGTGTCCCAGGCCATATACTGCGGCAGTGTCGATCCAGTTCACGCCCAGTTCAAGAGACCTACGGATTGCCGCAATCGAGTCGTCATCGTTCTGCGGTCCCCAAGCATAATCCCACCCAGAACCACCGATCGCCCACGACCCGTACCCGACTGGCGTTATTATGAGATCAGAATTGCCCAACCGTCGTCTTTGCATTGTGAGATTCCGAGTAATAACCTTCTTCGAATGCTATTAATAATTGAGTAAAGTTTGATCATTCGAAATGATTCTCTATAGACAGTTTAACACTCGAACAGGGATGATGGAAGTGCCATCTCGTGTCAACTAAATAATAACATAATAATTTGCTTGCACTCTCAGCTGAGGAGGGAATAAAATATACTAGAAGACATGAAGAAATCTGGCAACTCATTGATTATTCTCTGTACACTTGCAGTAGTGCTGATAGGAGCGCTTCCAGATATTGGGGGTGCCATCACGATTACCGAGTTCCCTCTCCCTTTCCCCTTCAGCGTTCCCGTGGGGATTACAGCCGGCCCTGTGGGAAACGGAAATGTGTGGTTTACTGAACAAAGCGGCAACGTTATAGGGCAAATAACGCCGGCGGGCAGCATTACGGAGTTCGAAGTGCCACCAAACCCCACTGCTTTTAATGTGCCTTTAGGGATAACAACGGGACCCGATAACAACCTCTGGTTTACTGAGTCTTTTGCTGCCAGCATAGGGCAGATCACGCCTTCTGGCATAGTGTCTGATTTTCCGATATCTACTTACAGCCAGCCCTTTTGGATCGCAAGTGGCCCCGATGGCAATCTCTGGTTTACGGAAGAAAGTTTCCCTGGCGATAGTGGACTGATAGGGCGCATCACCCCAGCAGGGGTTATCACGGAATTCCCGGTTCCCACGACGAACAGCCAGCCCTTCGGGATAACAACGGGACCCGACGGCAACCTCTGGTTTACGGAAGGAAACGGTAATAATATAGCACTTGCTACTATTACTAATGGGGCGATTCCAACTCCCACAGCTCAGCTTTCTTTTGAGCAGAGCCCTGTGGTATCACCGGTGATCAGTACCGCAGTTTCACAGGGCGTTTCATCAGTTGACATAATCGAGGGGACTATGAGAGTGTCCTCTCTCGCCAACACGGAAAATTTATCAATGTTGGCCCCGATCGGGATCGGTCCTGTGGCCGCAGGCGGAAGCATATTCACCCTGAGGGTAGGGCTCGGCCAATTTTCAGGCGCTGTTGATATTTACTTCGCCCTTGCAGCGCCGGCAATAGACCCGGTGAACATCTATATCCTGACGCCGACAGGCCTTCAGACATTTGCGCATGCCGGTCTTGTGCCGTGGATATCCAATACGCTAGGCGGCATATATGTTGCCCCTTTCCTTCTCTTGGAAGAGTTTCCCATATCGCAGCTCCCTCCTGGAACATACACTTTCTACGTTGTCGTTACTCCCACGGGCAGTATCAGCACCTATTATTTCTGGCAAACAAGTTTTGTACGCTGATGCCGATATAGCTAAGCTGTAAGCAAGAAAGGGATTGACCACACGTCACCACCGCGCGAGCGGTTTAGTTCATTCTGTGAGAAGTTCGAAGCTCCCCGGCAATTCCCCTTCATCTGAAAGACCCACCTTTGCGAAACGCCGGAGGATTCCTTCCATCTACCTGCTCTTCATCGCCCTCTCGATGGTCCGCTTTGCCTCTCGTTCCTTTATGGACTCTCTCTTTTCATAGAGCCTCTTTCCCTTTGCCAGCCCGATCTCGACCTTTGCGTAAGAGCCCTTAAAGTAGATCTTAAGGGGCACGAGGGTGTATCCCTTTTGGAGGGCCTTGCCCCGCATTCTCTCGATCTCCTTGCGGTGGAGGAGCAGTTTCCTCGTCCTCAGGGGTTCATGGTTCATGATATTTCCGTGGGAATAAGGGCTGATATGACAGTTAAAGAGGAAGACCTCCGAGTCTTTTATGAGGACGTAGCTGTCCTTCAGGTTCGCCTTGCCGTCGCGCAGGGACTTCACCTCGGTGCCGAGGAGCTGAATTCCTGCTTCGACGGTTTCTTCAATGCTGTAGTCATGGTAGGCCTTCTTGTTCTGGGAAACGATCTTCATCGGTCTTATTGTAGCATGGGAGGCAGACCTGTCGCCTCGCGATTGATTTTGTCTTCGCGATTATGCTAATGTAAAGGCCTCTTGGCGAGAAGGGAATTCTGAAAGGCTCTACAAGGAGGTCACATTGGCAGGTAAGTCAGCACCGAAAAAGAATCTATCGGCCCTGAAAAAGGTCCGTCAGTCAGAGAAAAACAGGCTCAGGAACAAGTCGGTTAAGACCGAGGTGAAGACCATCGTAAAGAAGGTTGAGGCCTCTGTTACGAGCAAGAACAGGGAAGAGCTCCAGATGGCCTTTGCAGAAGCAACTAAGGTCATCAACAAGGCAGCTTCAAAGGGAATTCTTCCCAAAAATACTGCATCAAGGAAGATATCACGCCTTGCCAAACTCGCCAATACCGCTCTCAAGCCTGAAGTAGCCTGATCAGCAGGTATTCCATCGGGTACGTCCCGCCTGAGGTCTTGATGCCGAGGTCTGCCTCGTTCAAAAGACCGAAGATCTTGTCGTAATACGCCGAGTGGTCCTTGTCCCGGGAAGAGATCCGGCTGAAGTGCCAGTTGATCGCCCCGAGAAGGCCGTAGGAGTCGGCAGTGTCCTGGAGTGCCCTGGCTATCCTGAAGACCCTTGCAGCGTCTCTCTGCTTTATGGCATCGACGAGGTCAAAGACGCTGTAATCGCTGAACCCGCTCACGATCCCCATAATGTCTTCCCTGTCGACGTGGTCCTTTCCGATGAGAACGAATTTCTCCAGATCCGCTGAGATGAGACCGACATCGGGTCCGACAACACCCAGCAGATACTCAACAGCGCCGTTGCTGAGCGTAAAACCCTTCTGCCGGGCCTTCTCCCTGATCCAGAGCGGGAAATCCTGCTGCCGCATGTCAAGAGAAACAGCCTTGACCTTGCGGAGAAACTCCTTGAAGTGGGCCTTGAGGTTTCCCCTGTGCAGAAGGATCAGCACGGAAAAGGGCGAAGGGTTTGCAACGTACGCTTCAAGCTGCTCCATCTCTTTCTTCTTTGCGAACTCCTGGATGTTCTCGATGACGACAATCTTTCGCCCCCTCATAAAGGGGATGGTGTTCAAGACATCGGCGACCTGTTCGAACGAGGGTTTTTCATCAATGCCGCCGAGATCAAAGACAGAAAGGCCGAAACTCCTTTCTCCCTCAGGAATGGTCATCGAAGCGAGCACAGAGGCCTCCCTGAGGAGATAGGACTCCTCGGAGTACAGGAAATACACGGGCGACTTCAGGCCCTTCTCCACTTCCTGAATGAACTGTTTCATGCTCATTGGTATATCACCGACGCGACGATCTCCCTCGCAAAATCTCTCATTGCCCTGTCAATGGCCAGTTCCTTCTGGGCCATGACGTCCTCAAGGTTCCCGGTGCTCAGGAAAGAGACGATGAATGCCCCGCTGCTCCTCAAGGGTCGTGTCTTTCCCGATGCGTCAGTCAGCCTGAAATTACCCTTTATGTCCACCTCGTATTGAGCCGCCACGCCGCCTTTCTCCGAAAGCACCCTCAAGTCATAGGCGGTGATGGTGCCATCTATGGTGTGATCTGCCGTCTTCTCAAAGATGAAACCGTTTCTCAGCAGCTCTTCGACGAGGGCTACCTGCATCTTGTCCTCAAGCTTCGGCTCAAGGGTCTTGTTTATGATCTTCCCGATACTGATGGATTGGAAAGGAAGGTTTGCCCTGCCATGGATGGTATACCCGCAACCGGAGAGCAGGAGAGCGCAGAACAGGGGAAAAAGAACAGAGACGGAAGAGGGCATCCAACCCATGCCCTTCTTACGCTGCCGTGATCTTTCGTCCTCCTCCATGTCCTCATTCCCCGACATCTTTATACCACGATATTGACCAGCCGCCCCTTGACAACGAATATCTTTCTAAGGGTCTTACCAGCCAGGATATCTTTGATCTTCGGCTCCTCCAGCGTCCTTTCCTTGATATCCTCATCAGGGATCCCCTGAGGAACCATGATTTTTGCCCTCACCTTACCGTTTACCTGTATCACGAGTTCGACCTCCTCATCTCTCGCAGTCTCCTCATCCCATTCAGGCCAGTCCTGGTCGAAGATGCTCGGCCTGTTTCCGATCTCCTGCCAAAGCTCCTCGGCGATGTGCGGAGAAAAGGGAGAGAGCAACAAGAGGACGATCTCAAGGGATTTTCTGAAGACTGCCCAGTCTTCGTCCCTTTCCGGCTGGTATCCTGAGAGTTCATTCACTAGTTCCATGAGACCCGAAACCGCCGTATTGAAGTGGTACTCCCTCTCAATGTCCGTCGTCACCCTCTTTATCGTCTGATGGGTCTTTCGCAGCAAGGGCAATCCGCTACCGGCAGTGGGGGATGAACTGAGTCCATACTTATCACGTCTCCGTCTTAAGGACTCACGGTTCCTGAATACTATTCCCCATACCCTGTGCAAGAACCGGTACGCTCCTTCCACCCCTCTGTCAGCCCATTCCAGGTCCTTTTCCGGAGGGGCGGCAAAGAGAGAGAAGAGCCTCGCCGTATCGGCCCCGTACCTGTTGATGAGATAATCAGGGTCAACAACGTTCTTTCTCGATTTGGACATCTTTTCGACCCTGCCCTTTATCACCTCTCTGCCGCAACGGATGCACCTCCCGTCCTTCACCTCCTCGGGGAAAAGCCAGTCATGCTCAGGACATTTCTGCGTCTCCATACACACCATGCCCTGGGTGAGAAGGTTCGTAAAGGGTTCATCGAAACCCACGATCCCGATGTCCCTCATGACGCGCGTGAAAAAACGGGAATAGAGGAGGTGCAATACAGCGTGCTCTACGCCGCCGATGTACTGTTCCACAGGCATCCAGTACGAGACATTATCCCTGTTCAGCGCATCTTCGTCCCTCTTCGAACAGTACCTGACAAAATACCATGATGAATCGACAAAGGTATCCATCGTGTCTGTCTCACGCCTTGCTTCGCCGCCGCATTTCGGACAGGCGACCTTGAGAAATGCCTCTGATTCCAAGAGCGGGGAACCGCCCTTGCCGGTAAACTTCACGTCTTCCGGGAGCACCACAGGAAGGTCTTTCTCGGGCACAGGGACGATGCCGCAGGCTTCGCAGTAGATGATGGGGATCGGCGTTCCCCAGTACCTCTGCCGCGATATGCCCCAGTCGCGGATCTTGTAATTCACCACCCTCCTGCCGAGTCCCTTTTCTTCGATGAACTTTCCTATCTCGGCCTTTGCATCCTCGCTCTTCAGTCCCGTGAATTGAGCCGAATTGATCAGGGTCCCTTCCTCCTCAAAGGCCTTGTCCAGAAGTTCCGACTGCATTCCGGGGTCCCCGCCTTCTCCTGGAGCAATCACTATCCGGATCGGCAAGTCGTATCTCCTTGCAAATTCGAAGTCCCGCTGGTCATGGGCAGGCACGGACATGATGGCGCCCGTTCCGTACTCCATGAGGACAAAGTTCGCAACATAGATCGGTATCCTCTCCCCATTCATGGGATTCAGTGCGTAGTTGCCGGTGGACAACCCCACCTTTTCTTCGAGGTCCCCATACTTTTCCTTTATCCCCTCCAATGCCTGCTTATCAGGGACAAGCATCGGAGAAAGGAGATGCCCCGGCGCAATGCAGACAAAAGTAGCGCCCCAGAGCGTGTCAGGCCGCGTCGTGAATATCCTGATCTTCTCAGTCATACCGTCGACAGGAAAGTCCATCTCGACACCGTCGCTTCTGCCGATCCAGTTCCTCTGCATCGCCACAACATTTTCGGGCCATCCCGTGAGACCGTCGCAGCCTTTCAGGAGTTCCTCAGCATAATCGGTGATCTTAAAGAACCACTGCTCAAGCTCCTTCTGGACTACGAGGCTGTCGCACCTCCAGCATCTGCCGTCGATCACCTGTTCATTGGCGAGCACTGTCAGACAGGATTGGCACCAGTTGACGAAGGAGGATTTCTTGTAGGCAAGGCCTTTTTCGAACATCTTGAGAAAGAACCACTGGTTCCACCGGTAATACTCGGGACTGCACGTGGCAACTTCCCTGTCCCAGTCATAACTGAGCCCCATGCGGTTCAATTGCTTCTTCATGGA
>DASRZP010000080.1 GCA_035686305.1 Thermodesulfovibrionales bacterium
CGGGATAGATCATCGCAGAGACGACGTGGTCCTTCAATTCCTTCGATGACTCAAGAAAGTCATTCAGCTTGTCAAGGACCACATCGAGGACGCCGCCTGCCTCACCGGCCCGCACCATGTTCACATAAATTCTCGGGAATATCTTTGGATGCTGCTGGAGCGCCTCGGAAAAGGAACTGCCCTCACGGATGGACTTCAGAATCGACTGGATGAACTCTTTCGTCTCCTTGCTCTCTGATATCTCGGCGAGGATGTTGAGCCCACGGTCAAGGGGCAGTCCTGCGCCCAGGAGGGCCGACAATTCTGTTGTGAACGTCAGGAGGTCGGCCTTTGAGGATCTGAAGGAGAGCTTCTTTGTCCCTTCCTTGGGGGATGTTACTTTTAACGGTATGACGCCGCTGTTCCTCAGTCGTTCGACTGCTGCCTTTTCGTCTGCGGCATCGATGACGCCTTCGAGAACCGTCCCTTCCGCCGTGGCCGCCCTGTATGAGAAGATAGCCACCCCTAGGCCTCCTGAGTCACTCGCAGGACCTCACTGAGCGTTGTTGTACCGGACATGATCTTGTCCGAACCGTCCTCAAAGAGGGTTCTCATACCATGCTGTCGGGCTGACTCCCTGAGCTGGTTTGCATCTGCGTTCTTCAGGATGAGGGTGCGGATATCGTCATCAACGACGAGGAGCTCGAATATCCCCAGCCTGCCGTAATATCCTGTGAAGGCGCAATGTTCACATCCCTTTCCGTGATAAAGCGTTATGTCGGTGCCGAGACCAAAGGACGCGAGTTCCTCCCTGTCAGCAACCGAGGGGTCTGCCTCTTTGCAGGAAGGGCAGACGACCCTGACGAGTCTCTGTGCGAGGATCCCGCGAATCGTTGATGAGAGGAGGAAATTTTCGACCCCCATCTCAAGGAGCCTCGTTATTGCGCTCGGAGCGTCATTTGTATGGAGCGTCGAGAAGACAAGGTGTCCTGTGAGAGCCGACTGGATCGCTATTTCGGCAGTTTCGAGGTCTCTGACCTCTCCTATCATGATGATGTCCGGGTCCTGCCTCACGATGTGCCTCAGGGTATTCGCGAAGTTCAGCCCTATCTGCGGTTTTACCTGGATCTGGTTCACCCCTTTCAGCTGGTACTCCACAGGGTCTTCGACGGTAATGATCTTCTTGTCGGGGGAATTGATCTTGTCCAGGGCGCCGTAGAGGGTTGTCGTTTTTCCACTTCCCGTTGGGCCTGTGACGAGGATGATGCCATTCGGTTTCTTGATGAGCTGATGAAAGGCGTTGAGAGTCTTCGGGGGGAAACCGAGCATGTCCAGGTCTATAACGATCCCCTCTTTCAGGAGGATCCTCATGACGACGCTCTCACCGTACAGCACCGGTATCGTCGATACCCTCAAATCTATTTCATTCTCACCTATCTTGAGCCTGATGCGGCCGTCCTGGGGCAGCCTCCTTTCGGCGATGTTCAATTTCGCCATGATCTTCACCCTCGAGACGATCGCTGCCTGGAGCTTCTTCGGCACCGATTCGATCTCATGGAGCACGCCGTCAATACGATACCTCACCTTGAGTTCATCCTCGAAGGGTTCCATATGGATATCGCTGGCCCTGCTCTCAACGGCCCGTGTAATGAGGATGTTCACGAGTTTTATGATAGGCGCCTCAGACGCAAGGTCTTTAAGGTGGCCGATGTCCTCTTCCTCCTGTCTGATGAACTCAATCCCCTGCTCCCCGATATCTTCGATAATCCTGTTGATATTCTGCGATTCCTGTCCGTAGAACTTGGAGACGTACTCTTCAAGGGCCTTGGCGTCGGTCCCGTAAACGACAACGTCGGCTGAAGTTGCGACCTTCAGGGCGTCGATGGCCGACCTGTTTTCGGGGTCCGCCATCACAACCTTCAGGACATCGTTCTTCAACTCCAGGGGAACGACGAGGTGCTCCCGGATAAATCTGGCTGATATCCCGTTAAGGACAAAGGGCACCTTCGGCAGGTCTTCAGGTTCCAGGTATTGCAGGCCTTTGATCAAAATAACCTCTCAATTTCAATGAGTCATTCTATTGTAGCACAAAAGGGCGCTAATAGGCCCCGTCCATCTTTGCGACAACCTTGAGTGTCTTGAAGAGGATCGCTATGTCAAGCCAGAGAGACCAGTTCCTGATATACCATGCATCCAGTTTCACACGCCGGTCGTAATCCGTATTGCTCCTGCCCGAAACCTGCCAGAGGCCTGTGATTCCCGGAGGGACGCAAAAACAGAGCGCAGCCGTATCTTTGTAGTACGTCTCAACCTCGAAATGCGTCACCGGTCGCGGCCCTACGAGACTCATGGTTCCCTGAAGGACGTTGAACAATTGCGGCAATTCGTCCAGGGACGTTTTTCTCAGAAAACGGCCTGTCCTTGTAATCCTCGGATCGTCCTTCAGTTTCCATGTCGTCTCCCATTCTGCACGGAGGTCCTCATCGTTTTCGAGGAGCTCTTTGAGCTTTTCCTCGGCATCCTTATGCATTGTCCTGAACTTGTAACATCTGAAGACCTTTCCGTTCTTGCCGACTCTCTCGTGAGCGTATATCGCCGGACCGGAAGTTTCGAGTCTGATCAAGGCGGCAAAAGCTCCGATGAGGGGAAGCACAACGGGTAGGAACAATACCGAGAAGAAGACGTCAAATCCTCTTTTAATCGCCCTATTTGTTAGCGACTTGAGGTTGTTCTTGATATTCATGAGAAATATCTCTTCATAGAAGAGATGGAGAAGATCCGTATTCAGCAGCGCAATTCCTCTGAGGTCGGGAATAACGATTGTGTTAACGGCATGATTCTGGACACTGGCTGTGAGTGACGTGAGTCTTTGCGGTGTTAAAGTCGGTATCGCGATAATTACCGTCTTAATACCGAGCTCATTGACGTACCTCGAGAAGTATTTCACCCTGCCGAAGACCTTCTTGCCGCCGATAATCGTGCCTTTTTTTGATTCATCATCATCGAGGAAGCCTATGACGTCGTAACCCATATGCTTTTCTCTCTGGAGTCCTTCCATTGCAAGTCTGCCGGCGTTTCCTGCTCCAAGGATGAGTGCCCGCTCTCTCCAGAGGCCCGTGTTATAGAGGAATCGTTTGCCCAAGAGTCTGAAGATGGGAAAGACGAAGAGAGAAGCGACCCACATGCCCAGCAGGACGAGCCGCGATATGTTATCACTGCCGATCTTTCCCAATGTTACGATGGCCATCACCGTCAATGTACCGAGGGAAAGGGATTTGACCATCTCCCTGGTTTCGTCCCAGAAGGGCATATTGCTGTCGTAAAGGCCTTCGTAAAACATAAAGAAGACATAAATGAATGGTATCCACCACAGGGAAATGAAATACGTGTATGAAAAATTGAAAGGGGGAAGATTCGATATAAAATACGGCACCATTCCAGCCCTTAATGACCACGCTATGAAAAGCGAGACGTAGAAAGCGCAAAGATCGATAACGACAAGACAAAGAATCTTCGCTAGTCTTCTTATCATGGTTGCGATTTCCATCATCCAGCGAGTAACCCTATCCTGTAGCCGGCGTATTTTGCAAGAGACTCGAGGAAAACATATGGAAGCAACGCATATCTGTGTTCTTCCAGCAGAAACCGCATCTGTTCTCTTACGAATCTTTTCCCTTCCCCATCTGGTCGTCCGTAGTTGAGAATCCATGCATTCTTCCTGAAGGCCGAAGCAGTATTATAATACCTCCTGAATTGTCTCAAAATCGAATAGTTATGTGAATGGATTACCTTTGCACCGGGAAGATAAGATATTTTGAAACCGCTAAGAATGAAACGTGCGGCAAGCAGCATATCTTCATTCGAACGTACGCCTTCGGGAAACATGCCCGCCGCCAGAAAGAAGTCCTTTCTTACGGCAGAGCAGACGTTGCTAAAGAAGAACGTCTTAATGCCCAATGTGGGTATATCCTCTTTCCCTTTTGTGAAAGGCGTGTCAGGGTAGTTGAACCTTCTTGCAAAGACCTCGAGCGGCGACGCATCGGCCCGCGGCACCTGTCTTCCATAGGATGCGGCGATTCCAGGGCTACACAGAGGAGCGACGAGGTTGCCGAGCATGGTACTGTCATAGGGGAGCGCATCCTGAGTCATAAATGCCAGGATATCACCGCACGCCTCTCCTGCAGCCATGTTCCTCGTCTTTCCATGGTTGAAGCTCTCTCGCGGGATCACGATCACCTTTGCTCCGAGGCGTTCCGCGATCTCCAGGGTATTGTCTTCCGACGAAGAATCAATTATGATAATCTCCAGCGGCTTTGTCTCTTGAAAGAGGAGACTCGATAGAAGTTCCTCCAGGCGATCGCCCGCGTTCAGTGTGGGTATGATAACTGATACCGGCATAGGCCCATATATTCTATCATAATGACTGAATCGGCGATTCAATTACATGGTAAGGCAGGCATGGATCGAAGCCCTCAAGGGAACACGGGGAGGCGTGCATGAAAGTACTGGTGACGGGAGGCGCGGGGTATATCGGAAGCCACGTTGTTAAAGCCCTCGGCGAGGGCGGCCATGATGTCCTCACGTATGATAACCTCTCCTTCGGCCATGCAGATGCGGTTCTCCATGGAAACCTTGTTGTCGGTGATCTTGCGGACAGGGAACGGCTGAAGGAGACCTTTAGGGCCTTCAGGCCTGATGCCGTGATGCATTTTGCCGCGTATATCGTTGTGCCGGAATCGGTCCATGAACCGATCAAGTATTACCGGAACAACTTTTGCAATGCGATGAATCTTGTGGGAGTCTGTCTCGAATGCCGTGTGAGCAGATTCATCTTCTCGTCAACTGCCGCTGTTTATGGCATCCCCCGGACAATACCGGTGAATGAAGGAACTCCGCTCGATCCGATCAATCCCTACGGCCGTTCCAAGGCGATGGTCGAAAATCTGCTCTCCGATGTATCGGCGCAGAACGATTTCCGTTATGTCTCTCTCAGGTACTTCAATGTGGCGGGGGCTGACGAGAAGGCGAGGATCGGCCAGAACAGAAAAGACGCCACTCACCTCATAACGGTCTCGGTGCGGACGGCCCTTGGCAGGAGGCCCTCTCTTGAGATTTACGGCACTGACTATCCAACCCTTGACGGTACGTGCATCCGTGATTACATCCATGTCGATGACCTCTCGGATGCCCATCTCGTGGCGCTCGAATACCTTGCAAAGGGAGGCATGAGCGATATATTTAATTGCGGGTATGGCCACGGCGCTTCTGTCAGGGAGGTCGTGGCCGTCGTGAAAAGAGTGACGGGCATCGATTTCAGCGTTGTCGAGACGGGCAGGAGGGAAGGCGACCCGCCGCAACTCATTGCGGACAGCTCAAAGCTAAGAAAGACCCTCGGCTGGACGCCAAAGCATGACGACCTCGACTTCATCGTAAAGACTGCTTTTGAATGGGAGAAGAAGATTACACGTTGAGGGCGTGACCTGAACGTGGTTTGACAGTAAAATGGTAGGCGACAGGCATATCAGAGACCAACGCTGAACACGCGCTTTCCAGTTATATTCAGTATTCTTCCTTAACAAAGAATCCTTGTGACCTACTTCCTGGAGGCGACGCCATAGGTTTTTTGAGCAAAGGGCATCATGTCTGACGCCTCTCCTTATTGCAGTTCTACGCCAAAAAAATCCTGATATCGAGTCGTTGGTCTATCATTCTGTATTTTGCGGAAGAGCGCAAATCTCTATCTTCTATCGCCTCCGTTCTAAATCTTACGCCTCTGCCGAGCGGGTCGGTGCATTTTCGTATTTCGTTTATCAGTCTGTCAGCGTCTTCATTCTTAAACAGGACGTCAGGCCATATGCGCATTTCCACTTCACCTGGGATTTCCTGAAACAATTGAAACTTCCTGATCCCTTCAAAAATCTTGAAATCCAAATTCAGGTAGATCGAGATGATCCTCCCCTCGGCGTCTATAAGGAAATCCCCCATGCGACCTGTCAGGTTATACGCAATATCGAAATTCCGTCCGCATTTTGGGCATGCCTTTTTCATATCTTCGCAAACATCGCCGGTCCTGTATCTGACAAGGGGCATGGCATAATTGACAAAACCCGTTCCTACCAACTCATGCTTGGAGTCATGAAGATGGGCCCTCTCGGTGATGCCGTACTGGGGATAGAGGTGAGATACGGCGGAATGTTCGCATCCGCCTCCGTGAATCACCTTCTCGACCATGCCGTAATCGCCAAACACTCCGACCCCGAAGACATCCCTGATCATTTCCCTCTGCCAGTCATAGACATTTTCCGCATATACGATAGCGCCCTTGAGCCCGAAGCCCAATGATTTTCTCTTATTCTTCATATATGAAGAAAAGGTTGCGAGCGTATGAGGAAAGCCTATGAGATATTCGGGCCTGAATTTGTTCATCATTTCCGCAAACCGATCGATCCATTCATCGATGAAATAATTGCTTGAAAGAATCATTTTATTGCCGTATTTCTTATAGGGAAGACCGACTTTCTTACCTTCTCGGATGTTGGCCTCGAAAAAAATTGCCCTCGATGCGGGGTGATATCCGATTCTGCTCCAAAGATCAATTATCGTAGCCCAGTGTTTTTCTTCCGTCTCCTTCGTGCCGTAGATTGCAAGAGGTATTCCCGTGGTGCCGCTGGTAGCAGTCGGGATTAACCCTGTGCGCGGAATATTTTCAGCCATAAATTCATTATAGTTCTCTTTGACGGTCGCTCGATCAATGTAAGGTAATACAGAAATATCATCTAAACACTGCACGCCTTCCGGTCTGAACCCATATTCATTAAAAACTTTCCTATAATAAGGGACATTCCTTCCGGCATGGATCAATAAATTTCTCATTTGCTCAACCTGATACGCCTCAAGCCTTTCTCTGTCCCATTTCTCCGATTCCTTGAGAAATCCAAGCCAGTATCTGAACGTCGGTCCGTATGAGATGCCGTATCTGAATCTTAAAGGAAGCCTTTCCAATACCTCCCTAACAGCCATCTCGATGACCGAGGTGGATTCTATGAATTTCTTGATTACGTCTATCGTTCCCATACGGATATTGAACGGTCTTTTACACGCTCAAAAAAGTCCTCACGTCTAATTTCTGGTCTATAACCTTTATTTTGCCGGAAGAGGTCTTCGGTATTTCATCGAAAAAGACGATCTTTATATCCAGAGTGTCCTTCATCGGGCCGAGTGTGGCGCGTATCCTCGATAAGATATCCGGGGTGTCGCGTTCGGAATATTTTTCCGCCCTCACAACCCTAAGTTGCGCCTTCCCCGGTTCATCCTGATAGAACTGGCACTGCCTCACATTGGGGAAAAACCTTATGAGCTGATAGAGTTGCGGGGCAACTCTCCCGTCGCTATCGAAGAGGAAAGCGTTTACCCTGCCATCTATATTACCCACAAAATGATGATGCCTGCCGCACCGGGGGCAGCTTTCTTCGAATCTCCTCACCATATCGCCTGTCCTATACCGAAGCAGGGGCATCGCATAGTTGGTAAATCCGGTAACAATAACTTCCCGGCAATCGCCGATCAGCGCCGCGGATTCGGTCAACCCATGTTGAGGATAAATATGAATGCCGATATCGTATTCGCATGAGCCGCCGAAAATAGCCGACTCTCTCATAGAATAGACCGAAAAAACCCGGGCACCGAAGACCTCACTCAATAATGTCTCCTGCCAATCATAGAGAGTCTCGCCAAAGACAATAACCGCCTTAATCCTTCGAGGCGGGATGAGACCTCTGTTCCTTATAAAGGATGCCAGAAGTGCCACCGAATAAGGAGACCCGGTTATAAACTCTGGATCAAATCTTTTCAGCACCTCTGCGTATCGAGGAAGCCATTCTTCGGAGAGATGCTGATTCGAGAAGGTGAGTCTGTTGCCATGTTTCACGAAGGGCAGATGCCTCCTGTTTCCGACCTGCAGGTTGTATAAGAACCGAACCTCTTTGGACTTAAGGGTATAGCCGATCCTGTTAAGCGAGTCGGAAAGAAATGCCTGGTATATCGCTAAAGCTTTCTTGTCCTTATAAACCGTTAACGCCATCCCGGTAGAACCGCTCGTGCGATCCTTGACCAGAGACTCTCTCGGCACGCTCCGGTCTATGAATTCATCCAATCTCTTCCCGACGGTCTTCTTGCTCAAATAGGGCAAAACGGTGATATCTTCCGGGGCCTGCATTTTCAATGGGTTGAATCCGTAGTCGGAAAAAAGTCTTCCATAAAACGGGACGTTTTTCATCGAGTGCGCCAACAGCTTTTTGAGCTGCTCGAACTGGAACTCGCGTAATTTATCTTTTTGCCACGTATCGGATTCCCTTAAAAAGGCTGCCCACTCGAAAAAAACGGCTCCATAAGCGATGCGGTATCGCAAAGAGTGAGGTAGCCGTTCATTTACTTCGAGCGCCGCCCTGTGCAAAACATAGCTTGAACCGATGAATTTTCGAATGATCTCCGAAATGGCCATTTACGTAGGTCTCTCGCCTCTTAGTCTGGCTCTGTCTCCGCCCGTGTACAGGAAGCTCCTCCTATTTTAGGGAGAGATAGTTTACAATAGCAACAGGTATATTGCATCGGTAGGATCTCTTTCGTCGGATTGCAGATTGCGGTAAATTGTAAATATCGAGGACGCCATTGTGCCGGGAAAATTCAAGAAACATTTCATATTTCCGTATAACTTCATAAGATTCCTCAATCGGCCGATCTCATTTAGAGAAGCACAAGATGCTATACGGGGCCGTCTCGAGCAGAGAGAGAAAAATTTTCTGCGTTTCGTCAAGCAATGCATCTATGACACCCGTTCAAGCCCTTATCTGCCGCTGCTCAGGCGCGCACGATGGGATTATGACGACATTGTGTCGGAAACGCGAAGTTGCGGGATAGAAGGGGTCTTAAAACGACTAAAAGATTCTGGTGTTTGGGTCTCCTTCGAAGAATTCAAGGGCCGGAAGGCGATATGCCGGGGAGGAGAGCGCTATCAAGCCAGGGATTCGGATTTTGACAACCCCCTGATTTCATCCGGTGTGAGAGTTTCCACTGGTGGCACATCCGGTCGTCCCGTCAAATCAAATATCTATCTGGATTTTCTTGCCGCCCGCGCCAACTATGACCGTCTCATGTTCGAGATGCTCCATATCTATGATGTCCCTCTCATCTTATGGTATCCTGGACTTCCAGCTGTTACAGGCATAAGCAACAGTCTGCGATATGCAAAGATAGGCCGTCCACCCGAACGCTGGTTTAATTTGGCATCCTCAGCAAAACGTATGGATTCGGGTTGGAAAAACCGACTCGGAACGTCAGCGGTCGTCTGGCTCAGCCGCCTTTCAAAAGCCCCTCTTGCCGTTCCCGAACCTCTGAGCCTTAACGATGTGAATGTTGTTCTTGAATGGATTGATAGGAGGAAAAAGCGCCACGGCAGATGTGTTGTCCAGTGTTATGTCAGTCAGGCTGTGCGTATTTGCCGGGGTGCCTCGGCCCGCGGGATGGATCTGCGGGGAACACTTTTTATTGTGGGGTCGGAACCACTGACAAGGGCAAAATATCAGGAGATTGTCGGGACAAATGCGGAAGTGTTTCCGAGGTATCATGCTACCGAAATAGGTTCTATTGCCACAGGCTGCGGGCGGCCCTCCGAGGTCGGAGATCTTCATCTGCATGTCGATACCGTTGCCGTTCTTCAGGGAGAAGATCCCACCGACGGCGTTGGGTCTTTCTTCTTTACCTCTTTTATAAATGCTGCACCGAAGGTTATGCTTAACGTTGAAATGGGCGATTCCGGCGTTATACGGCGGATGCGCTGCGGTTGTCTTTTTGATCAAATGGGACTTCACACACACCTTCTTGGAGTGAGGAGCTATTCCCGTACGAGCAGCGAAGGGATGTCCGTGTGCCATAGTGAACTTTCACGGCTTCTCGAGGAAGAGCTTCCTTCAAAGTACGGCGGCTCTTTGCTCGATTATCAGTTGGTGGAGGTCGAAGACGGTAATTCCATGACCCGTCTTTTGCTGCGCATAGACCCCGGCCTCGGCCCGGTTGATGAGCATTCTGTGGTGAAAGACATTCTGACAGGATTGAGACGAATAGACGCGATTCATCGGGTCCATGCGGAAGTATGGGAGCAGGCAGGCGCAATAAAGGTCATAAGACAGCGCCCGGAAAGCACCGTTTCCGGAAAAAGCGCTTCGATTATCGGAAAAGACGGCGTCCCGTTTGGAAGATGACGATGGTTTGGACAAAGCGGCGTTGTTTAATCGGGAGTAAAGAATAATGGAACAAGGCGTTTCCATTGGCAAGGTAAAGGTTGGCGGGGAACCGAAGATCACAGTCAGAATTATAGGAAGGTGCAATTTCCGCTGCCCTCTATGCTCTACTTTCAGCAGTCCCGAACGGAGAGGGATGATGCATTCTTCAGACTTCAGGAGAATCATAGATATCCTGACAAAAGAATCCTTTCGCGGCGTTCTGAATATATCGGGCGGCGAACCCACCCTGCACCCCGATCTGCCGGCGATGCTTGCTTATTGCTCAATGCGGCTCCGTGACGCCAGGATAGTCGTTTTCACTAATGGTCACTGGGTCGGCAATCCTCGCTGGCAGGCGACATTGAAAGGTCTTTTTGCTGGCAGGAATATATTAGTTCGCTTTTCCCTTGACCGCCAGCACGCCGAAGGCGCGGCGCTTGCAAGCGGTTATACGGATGAACAAATCCTACGCGAGATTGAGGTCTCAAGGTTTTGGAAGGCCCACGCCTTCTTCGATGCCTGTGTCGCGGAAGGACTCATTCCGGGCGAGCATTTCGATTTTGCGTTTAAGGGATCTGCCGAAGAAGCCGGGGGCTATCTGTCCACCCTCGGAGAAGCGCCTGTCTACCTTATCAGATTTCAAAAGGACCCTGCCAACAGGCAAAAGGAATTAGGCTATTTCGCCGTTGATTTAAGTGAAGACGGTCAGCCCCTTGTTTTTCTTACACTCGGGCACATACCTTCGGGAGAATCTCTCGGAGGTATTGAGAATCTGCCCGAGGCTCTGGAAATAAACCGTAAGGCCCTGCTCGACGCAGACCTTTCCGAGAAAGGCCCTTTGTCATGAAAGAAGAAATTTCCATCGAGATCAAGGTCACAGATCGCTGCAATCTTACTTGTTTCCATTGCGTTAATAAGGATGGAGCCCGCCCCCTTAACGGAGATTTTTTTTGCGGCGAACGTTTTAAAGAAATAACCATGCAGTGGGCTGATGAGCAGGATAAATCGCCTTTTAAAGTAAGGGAGGTCAGGATGACGGGGGGAGAGCCTCTCATGAATATCCGCGCCGTTGCGGAGATTGCAGAGATATGCACCGTCCTCGGGATCGAGACGGGCGTAAATACTAATGCAACCCTGTTAGACGCTCACACGGCACGTATTATGAAGGATGCGGGAATAAGAACTGTGAAGGCATCCTTTGATGCTTCTAATGAGGACACTTACCAACTGATGAGAGGGACGGGCTCTTCCTTAAAAAAAACCATATCAGGCATAGAAGCAGCTGTTAAAACGAGATTCCACGTCATACTCAGACTTACCCTCTGTTCCTACAATAGGCAACAACTGCTGGACTGTTATCGGATGGCCAGAGACCTTGGGGCAAGCAGGCTCCAGATAAAGCCTTTAGTCAGCTCCGGGCGCGCTGTCGGATCGGGGGCATTCCTGAGTCACGAAGACCTGAAGGAGGCCTTTGCCGAACTATCGGATGCGGCAAAGGATTCCCTGGCCGAACCCGAAATCCTTTGCTGGCCGCTGGCGGAAAGTTCGGGACTGAGGAGCAGGATATGCGCAAGCCTGAATAAAATTTATATCTCAACGAGCGGTCGCGTATCCGTTTGTAACTATCTTTCGCAATCAGACTTTATAGGCAATATAGAGAGCGAGACTCTAAATGATATACTTAGCCGTCGAAATATTAATGTCTATACAAGTGATAAAGGCCATGACATCCTTTCAGGCTGCCCCCAGATCAAGTATTTTGATTCTCGGTGAAGGATATCGCAGCCCAAATGACAGTGCAGTAACGAGTCCTATTTATTATTTTTTCACAACCAGTTAGAGGGCGAGAAGCGCTAGAATGGCTTGTTTAAGCCATTCTTTAACTCCTTGATTTAAAATAAGAACAGGGCTGAATTAGGGACACATCCTCCATTTTCTGCCTCCCTCCTCGGTTTTCCGCACGAACTCAGGATCACCCTCTTAGTTCTTACAAAGAAATAGGGGATGTCCCTCAATATTACTATTCGTCCTATACTATGCGCCGGAAAGACCCCACAGGAGTGCTTAATGAAATTTTCTGTTCCTTCCTGCAGTCCGCACGGAAGCATTTTGTCACAGACACAAGTTTTCTCTTGGAAACAGATGGCACATCAGGATCAGTGCGATCAAAGCTACGTGTAGTACTCAATCGGAATAGCACGTAGAAAGTGAAAGCAGCGGCGCATTTACGCCGCTGCTCTAAGCGATTTGGAGTTCGCTCTTATTTCACTATATTAACTGGCGGAATCTTCCAAGTGCCGTCAAGGAGGGAAGGTGTCTTCTCCTTGGGCCAATAAAGTCGCATCATCAGGATAAACTTTCCTTTTGGAGCCGGTAGCCAGTTCGACTCCTTGTCTTTACCCGGCGATTCGTTTTGAATGTACAGGTCAACCGATCCATCAGCATTGGTTTTAAACTGGTTCCGTGCGCTAAGCGTATAGCGGTTTAGCTTGTTTGGGACGAAGAAGAAATCGGCATCGTACATTGTCAATGACCAGAAGCCATCGACAGGAGGCATCTGCCCCTTGTCAAAGTGCATGATGTATTTGTTGGTACCGTCATATGGCTTGCCCTCTGCGTCCGCCTCCGAGGTAGGATAGATCGCATCTTGGCCACGGTTGGCACCCAGACCGATTGCTGTAACCAAGGCCCTCACCAGGTACTCAGTCCCATAGACGCCAAGCTTTGTCGAATACGTCCAGCCGCTAACCGGTTTTCCCATGTTCTTGAATTCAGCCATGATCTTTTCCTGCGCTATCTTGGGGACGTCTTGTAGGGACTTTGCAACGGATGGTTCAGCCTTGCTGATGTCGAAGTCCTTCCCGGGAACAATACCGATCTTGGCCATCTTTTCAACCATTGGTGCATCAGCAGCTGCTGGCGGGTTGGTCTTCAGAAGTTCCGCAAATAGCTTGAAAAAGGTTCCTGCGTCCATCTTGTTCACTTGCTCACGCACAGCCGTCTTCATGTCGATCTTCGGGTCAACCTTGCCCTGAGGTGGAGTGTAGGGCTTGCCGTAGCTGCTCAACGGAACCACTGAGAATTTGTCCTGAAGGGCATGGACCGCCTTGTAGTCCTCTGGTGTTCCAGTACAGTAAAGGCGACCAAGAATCCACACCATGCCAGTGGGCGATTTATACTCGGTAACTCCCTCAGGCAATGTGCCTGTCCACCCGGGTCCAGTGATGGCGTACTTCTGCGCCTTCGTTCCCGTGGTACGCTTGCCCGGCACCTGGAAAACATCAGTCCATCCAGAGAGCATGGGCACCAAGAAATAACGATCCTTCATATCTGGGATACTTAAAACCCATGGCTCTTTTGAGACATCAAGCCAAGCTACAGTGTAAAGCGTGTCTGCATTGGGCGCAGTGACCGTGTGGTCAGAGACAGCCGGATAAGTCCTCAGTTTGGCAAACTGGCCCATTGGTGCCTTGCTGCCTTCTGACTTGGTTACATTGGTTGATACCTGACGTGTAATCTCCATTGTGACCAACGGATAGCCGTAAATGTATGCCTCGGTACCAATGGCTGCAAGGTCTTGCTCCCCACCCCCAGCCGGTTTCTGTGCCGCTGGAGGCGTCTCCTTCTTTGTGCAAGCTACAATGATTGCAAGGAGAACCGCCAACATCACTACTAAAACTGCTTTTGCCTTCATAATCTCTCCTCCTTTTTAGATAACACCGGTTGAGTTGCGTGTTAATGGCCTTTCAAAAGATTCGGTTCACATAGCTCTGGGATAGCCAAACACTGTATGCCGCTAAGGGCTTCTTAACGTGCTATGCTAACACTATCACAGCAAGAAAACAAATCTGCGAATCTTAGACAGATAATATGTCTCGCCTCAGTGACCTCGACCATGTGCATTTCGTATTTCTCAGAAAGAGTGAGAAATATTATCGAAAAGTATCACCGTGTCAAAACAGCACCAGTCTCAACTTGTCGGTGTAAACTAAACCGCTTGCGCGGTGGTAACGAGTAGTCAGTCAGTTCCGAAAAAATAGACCTCTCTTTGTGTTGTCAGGCTTTGGCCTGTTCAGTCCGCCCTTGCTGATCAATTCTTGTCATTTTACAATCTTCTTCTGACGGAGCGTCGACCTTGTCGGCGGATATTGGT
>DASRZP010000081.1 GCA_035686305.1 Thermodesulfovibrionales bacterium
ACCCAGACATTCTATCCAATCGGAAGCACGAGCGAAATGCAGGTTGACGTGAGGGTCATATCAGCCACGAACAGGGACCTGCCCGCCATGGTCAGGGAAGGAAAGTTCAGAGAGGACCTCTATCACAGATTGCGCGTTGCAGAGATTCAGATTCCTCCCCTTCGCGAGCGCAAGAGCGACATCCTTCCCCTTGTCCGGTTCTTCTTTTATCGTTATCGCCATTCGGCCCAGAAGCCACTAAGAGGAATCACGAGCGCCTTTCTGAACAAGCTCCGTTCCTATGAGTGGCCCGGCAATATCCGTGAGCTCGAAAATACGATCCGATCGGCAATCGCGATCAGCAAAACACCCTATCTCACGACCCATGACCTCAAAGACTTCGGATATCATGCTGCTCGGCAGAAGGAGATGCCCTTTCACGAAACCCTCTCTTCTGTTCTCATCCCATTTATGAAGCAGTCCCTTGAGACGAAGGAGAGGAATCTCTATGAGAAGATCCACCGGGAAGTGGACAAAACCGTGTTTGACTATATCCTGTCCCAGACGAGGGAGAACCAGTCCGAAGCTGCCCGCATACTTGGGATCAACAGGTTGACGTTGAGAAAAAAGGTTGGTACATCTCGCTGACCAAAGGACTTCCTAGTCCTTTGGTCGGTCCTTGTCGGAACAACTGATGAAATGAGTAGAACCTATCTCAAAATCGATTCTCAGTTCAAGGCTGTCATTCCCGCAAGCGAAGCGCGTCGGGAATCCTTCTGAAAACAAAGACAGATTCCGGACAAGACATAATGTATTAAACCTGTCCATCCTTAAGGGACGTGGGTTAAGCTAATGGTCAAAAACCAAAGGCGCAGAGCCACATTAAGGAGGACAGGTTATGAAGAAGTATAGCAAATTTGTGGGACTTGATGTGCACAAGACGGAGATTTCAGTAGGGATGGCGAATGCTGAGAGAGGAGACGCAGGGTATTATGGGACGATAGAGAACAAAGCGCATTGCTATGTGAAGCTTGCGAAGAAACTGAGTAAGGGAGGAGAAGAGGTATTGTTCTGTTACGAGGCTGGGCCGTGCGGATACGACGTTTACCGGCAACTGAGAAAAGCAGGATATGACTGTATGGTGGTAGCGCCGTCGCTGATACCGAAGAAAGCAGGAGACAGGGTTAAGACGGATCGGCGGGACGCGGTGAGCCTTGCAAGGTTGCTGAGGGCGGGAGAACTCACTGGGATATGGGTACCCGATAAAGAACAGGAAGCGATGAGGGATCTGACACGGGCGCGGGAAGACGTGAAAGCGATGGAGCGGCAGAGTCGGCAACGACTGGGAGGGTTCTTATTGAGACATGGGAAAGTATATCCTGGTCAAAGCAAATGGACAAAGACATATTTTTGCTGGCTTGAAAGCCAGCGTTTTGAGACAGCAACCCAGCAGATTGTATTTCAGGAATATATCGATATGGTTAAAGATGCAGGGCAACGGGTCGCGGCAATGGAAGAAGAGATGAGGAAGGCATTAAATGGGTGGACACTGAAGCCGGTCGTAGAGGGGCTGATGGCCTTGCGGGGAGTGGACCTGATAGCAGCGATGACCATAATCGCGGAGCTTGGGGATATCACCCGATTTGAATCCCCAAGACAACTGATGGCGCATCTCGGCCTTGTGCCGTCAGAGCATTCCAGTGGGGAGCGGCGGAAGCGTGGTGGGATCACAAAGACCGGCAACGGACACGTGAGGCGGGTATTAGTGGAGGCGTCCTGGAGCTATCGGTTGCCGGCGCGCAAGACCGGCCATCTGCGGAGAAAGGCAGAGAAGGCCAGCAAGGCTGTGCAGGAGATCGCGTGGAAGGGTCAGAAAAGGCTGTGCAACCGGTACTGGTATTTGGTGAACAAAGGGAAGCTCCCTGTTGAAAGTTGCACGGCGGTAGCCCGGGAATTGGTTGGTTTTATCTGGGCCATTGCCTGTGAAGTCATGGGAAAAGGCGCCGTCGGCGTTTCAATGAACATATAAAAGTAATTGATGAAAAAAAGAATGTTAGGTGTTGTCTTCCGGGGCTGCGAAAGTGAAATAGGGTTTCTCCGCCCCTTCAGACGACTGATTTTTTATAATGTGCCGTGTGTTCCGGCCAGGGTTCGAAGAACAGGTATGGAGAATCCTCGATTCCGGCTTGAGGCTCCTGCAATAAGGATGACTCTCGACACAAGACAGAGGCAGCTCCACGACGAAGACAAGTCATGCGGTATCCAACCCGCGTATATCAGAATGATCTACCGTCGTCTAAGTTCTTGTGCCCTGACCGGAATACACGGACCTAACAAAATGAACAGGAAAATACAAAAAGGCGGCTTGCCCACTTGACAGGTTTAATACATATCAGCCGGAATGACAGACACAGGGTTTGCGAACGAAACTGCGTTTTCGCAACATTTAGGTTCATCCGCCAGTAGTTGAGGTCACTAGTACTCAGCTATCCGCAGGCCGTTAAGAAAGGCAAAGGGAATAGATTCACGATCAATAAAGGAGACATACCATGAAGGTAATGGCATTTAACGGAAGTCCAAGGAAAACATGGAACACCGCAACGTTGCTTCAGAAGGCGCTTGATGGCTCTGCCTCAAAGGGAGCAGAAACGGAACTCGTTCATCTCTATG
>DASRZP010000082.1 GCA_035686305.1 Thermodesulfovibrionales bacterium
GGCCATGGCGCAGGCGGTATTTTTTGTTTCGGGCACTGGCCCTGTTGACCATCTCAGGCTTGAAGACGTACGTCTGAACTACCCAATTGCCGTAGATGCCGACGGCTCAGTTGAGGCGCGTATCCGTGCCGTTGTTGAAGAGATGCCGCCGGGTGGTCAGGACATCCGTGTCAAAGCGGGCATAATGGTCGACCAGACAGGTTTTTCAAAAAATCACTTTGAAGCAGTCTTTGTCCTTGGCGGCCCCAAGACCTTTGAGCGCTATGACGGAAAGCTTCCCGAGACTCGCCTCGACATCGTACCGAGGGAAGATCTCTATGGGCACATGCTCTTTCAGGGGAGCCTCTTTCAACGGATCACGGGGGTTCGGTCTTTGGACGATAGAGAGTGTATTTTTGATTCTGAAACCGCCCCGACCGTTAATGGTCAGAACAGATTAAGCGGTAAGTTTGCCATCGGAGATCCCTTCTTCAGAGATACGCTGCTTCAGTCTGAACAGATCATGCTTCCTGACATCGTGGCGCTGCCCGTTCATATTGAGAAATGGGAAATGTTTCCCAGGAAGGCAGACCAGGAGAGGCATACCGTTGTTGCAAGGGTGTTATCTAGACATGACGATACTGTCGATGCAGAGGTTGTTGCGATCGATGGCGGGGGCACCGTTGTCGAGAAGTTGGAGGGATATAGGATGAAGGTAGTCGAGACCGTGGCGAACGCTCCGCGAGTAGATGACCTTAAAGCGCCGGATGAGTGGGACGAGGCGCGCATAACCAGCAGAGTCCGGTATTTGTGTCAACAGTATGACGCGGTGGCCCCCGTGATTTCCGTCAGACATCATTCTCACATTCACAATATGGCGAGAGAAGAGCGAAGGGCTGTCGAAAGAGAACTCTTCGAAAAAGCATATAGGAAGCTCAACGACATTGGCGAAAGTCTTCCTCGTGAAATGAGCCTATTATGGAACGAGGGAGGCGGTCCCTCTGTCAGGGAAACCGAGGCTGTCGGCGTTTCCTTCAGCCACGATGACAGACTTTTCCTCTGTGTTGTGGGTTCTGGGGAACAGGGATGCGACGTTGAAGTGCTATCGCACCGTAGCGACGGGGAGTGGCGAGAATTGCTCGGACGAACGAGGGAACCTCTCTTAATAACGGTAGCGGGCATGGACACGTCGCTGGACAGGTCAGGAACCCGAATCTGGTCCGCTCTGGAGGCACTTCGGAAGGCCACGAACATGAAAGAACATGACCTAGAAGTTGATGGACAGATAGAAGATTGCCTGATCTTCAAGGGGAGGAATCTGAACATTCTGACTTTTCCTATCAAGCTCCTGAGAGGCTCAGAAAGAATGGTGGCCGTTGTGGTCGCAAGACGACCATTTCTTGGAAGTCAAGAACCGGCTAGGGGAGAGCGGTACGGATATAGGGAAGGCGTTGAGTGGAGGACACTCATCGACGGAGGTCCACAACGGCAGAGGCTGTTTACGTATCGTTTCCCCCTGGCTTTAACTGACAGCTCGACAATAGGCGGGGGGATCTACTTTGCCAATTATGCTCACTGGCTTGGGAAGGTGAGGGAAATGGCCTTAAAGCCAATCGGCAAGTACATCACCGATGAGTTTCTTGATGGCCATTTTATGGCTACCAATTTCACACAGATAGAGATATCAGGACATGTCGGAAACCATGAAGACCTGGAGGCACGGGCCTGGATACAAGACATTTTCGGCGTGGGTGATTCATCGTTGCTCATCAACTTCGAGTGGCACAAACTCCGGACAGACGGAACCACGATGTCGGTAGCTCTTGGCAGGCAACAGGTTTCCTGGATCAAGACCATTGGTCAGGGTGTCGCTGAGGTTGCCAAGTGTCCGGAGCCCTTCATGGATTTCCTCAAGGAGAACCATATGCTACCGAAGGGAAAGGGCAACAACTGTATGGAGGAATTATCGGGGAGCGGAACTCTATTAGTAACAGACCTGGGGCCGGTTTTTTACGAAGGAGATATCCTCGCTGAGTCTTCTGCACTCGATAAAACTGTAATTGACACTTCCATGGAGCATTCCAACCTTGCTCAGAATATCTACTTCTCCAATTATTTCAGGTGGCAGGGGCATGTGCGAGACAGATATCTATTCAAGCTCTCTCCTGAACAATACAGAACCATGGGATCACGCGGACAATTTGCATGTCTTCGCGCTGAGGTCAGGCATCTACGGGAGGCGATGCCTTTTGACCGCATTTTTGTCACCATGAAGTTGAGGCGACTCTATGAGTGTGGTCTCGATCTGTATTTTGAATATTTCAGAGTTGACCCTGAAGCGCATAAAGTGAAACTTGCATATGGCAATCACACCTTGGCCTGGGTGGCGATCGATAAAGCAGATAAGTATATTCCGCAAAAGCTCCCTACAGTGTACGGAGAAAAAATTGTTAGCAGAGATCTATATAACACGCCGTTACGCTAAACACTGACGTGCATAACTATCATGCAAAGTATGAGGCTGGAGAGAGCATTAAAGGCTAAGTAAAGTTTGTGACTGAAAGAGCCGATAAGTATATATGCAACAAGAGAACGTTCTGTGTTGAAGGCAGAGCGGATGAGCATAGCAGAAATGTTACCACCGCTGACTTTCTCCTCTGAAGAAGGAAGATATTTTGAGGACCGGCTTGGTTGAACAAATACTAGATATTAGAAATTACACGCTTTCTGTCTATTCCCTCCCCTTATTTTTTGTGAGCATGGCCGTGACAGGAATGGGAGTATACGTGTTGCTTAGAGTGCATGTCTCCCGTCACGGCTTCAAATTCTCCCTGTTTACATCAGTCTTAAGCGGCTGGCTGATATCAGTCGGGCTTGCGTATTGCAGTCGCTATGCGGATATGTCTTTATTTTGGCTCAAAGTTGCCAACTCCTTTGTCATATTGATCCCGGTAACAAATTTTTCTTTTGTTACAGCTATCGCGCAGCGTGAGGAGAATACTCGATTGTTCAAGAATGTGGCATATGTCGTATCTTTCCTCTTTATTCTTGCCACGTTCCTTACGAGTTTACTCGTTACAGGCGAGAAAGAGTTCTTTTGGGGAAGATACATGCAGTATGGCACGTTGGGCATCGCCTTTATTCTATTCTTTGTGCTTGTAGTTATTCGAGTCTTTCTTGTCTTCTGGAGTGCCTACAAAGATGCAAGCACTGACCGTAATAGGCAAAGGTTGAAGGGCCTGATGTTCGGATTCTCCTTGGGCTACCTTGCATGCGTTGATTTTGTAGCGGCCCTCGGAATCAGCTTATATCCTTTCGGGTATCTTCCCATAGCCGTGTTCCTTGCGATCATAACATATGTAATCACAAGGTATCAGCTTGTAGATATTACACCAGAGACAGCTGCCAGTCAAATACTGAAGACCATGCAGGGTGCACTGATTGTCGTGGATGCCGAGGACAGGATCCGTGTCGTGAATAACGCTGCATGTATCATGTTCGGCCTCGAAGAAGAGGAGATGCTCAACAATAGGCTCTCGGAGGTACTACGCCTCCCTTCCCAGCTCTGCGACCATACCCTTTTAGCGCAGAGGTCTGTAAGGGACTTTGAATTATCCATCTTCGATAAGGAAGGAAAGAAGGTTTTCCTGAGTGTTTCTGCGTCGGTGTTGGCGACGGCTAACGATGTGCCTAGTGCAATCGTATACGTTGCCGTGGACATCACGAAGCACAAGGAACTCGAGGCTGCATTGGCAAAGGCGAAGGGGGAGGCTGAAACCCTGGTCCGCGAACGCACGGCAGAGCTCTGGGAAACGGTGAGCAGCCTGAGGAACGAGATCGAGGAGAGGGCCCGTATGGAGCTTGCGCTGAAGAAGGCTGCTGAGGAGTGGCGGAGCACCTTCGACTCGACCAAAGATGTCATCATCATGCTGAACAGCGAGTTCGAGGTCCTCAAGGCGAACAGGGCCGCCGGCGACGTGCTGGGGCTGTCTCTTCCTGACGTGATCGGCGCTCCTCTGGCCGACTCAAAGGGCATGGGCGGCGTCTTTAAGGGCACTGACATCTTCCCTGCGCTCAGACAGGCCAAACATCGTATAGAGCGGGAGATTTACCTCGACGACAAGCAACTGTGGCTTGATTTGACGGCTGACCCGATATTCAGCAGCAGCGGACAATTCTCCGGCGCTGTGCTCATTGGAAGGGATGTGAGCGATGTGAAGCGGGCTGAGGAAGAGCACAAGAACCTCCAGGCTCAGCTCATGCAGATTCAGAAAATGGAGTCCATAGGACGTTTGACAGGCGGCATCGCCCATGATTTTAACAACGTTCTTTCGGCGATTCTCGGGTATGCTGAATTGACCATGTATAAACTCGATGAGAATCACCCTGCGCGAGACAGCGTGAAGATTATCATTGACTCAGGGGAAAGGGCGGCGGCCCTCATTCATCAGTTGTTGGCATTCAGCAGGAAGCAGGTCCTCGAAATGACGGTTGTGAATGTCGAGGAGACCATTGAGCATATGATGAAGATGCTCGCACGGGTGATCGGCGAGGATATCAGGCTCGTCGTGCAGAATCACTCGCCCCTGAAAAGCGTTATGGCTGATAACGGGCAGTTGCAGCAGGTGGTTATGAACCTGGTCGTGAATGCCCGGGACGCAATGCCCTCAGGGGGTACCCTTACGATCGAAACGCAGGCCGTGACCCTCGACGAGAAATATACACGCTATCACGAGGGGCTCAAGCCGGGCTCCTATGTCATGTTGGCGGTAAAGGATACGGGCCACGGCATGACTCCGGAAGTCCGCAAGAAGATCTTTGAGCCCTTTTTCACGACAAAGCCTGTGGGCAAGGGAACGGGTCTCGGCCTGGCCACGGTCTATGGTATTGTGAAGCAGCATAGCGGGTATATCATGGTCGACAGCGTACTCGGACGCGGAAGCACATTCAAAATCTTTCTCCCCGTCGTCGACGAGAAAGAACGGATGGTCCTGATTCAGAAGGAAACGGGTTTCTCCCACGGGTCAGAGACGATCCTCGTCGTCGATGATGAACCGTCCCTTCGGAACCTCGTCAGAAAAGCCCTCTCGCCCGTAGGGTATCGTGTTCTTGAGGCATCCAGTGCCGAGGACGCCCTCGCGATTTGCGGCACGCTGTCGGATAAGATTGACCTGCTCCTCACCGATGTCATCATGCCCGGAATGGACGGCAAACGCCTAGCCAAGATGGTCCATGAAAGCCGTCCCGAGACAAAGGTTATCTTCATTTCCGGCTATACCGATGATATCCTGGCGGAGCACGGTATCCTAGAGCCGGGTGTAGTATATGTCAAGAAACCCATAACGCCGACAAAGCTCTCGAAAAAGGTGAGAGAAGTGCTCGATGAGCCTGTCCTCCGTTGACGCTGGCGGAAAGGTTACTGTAGAGATTTACTCTCGAGCGTCTGCGCGGAGAGATATTATGTCTCAGCCGTGACCTCATGATTCCCTTTCAGGGCCTGCTCTGACCATCTCGTAGGAAAAACCAGGCGAAATGTTGTCCCTTCCGTTAATCTGCTCTCGACATGGATGGTACCCTTATGTTCTTCAACGATCTGTTTCACGAGGGGCAGGCCCATGCCTATCCGGTGCCTCTTCGTGCTGTAAAAGAGGCTGAATATCTTCGGCAAGTCTTCCCTGGGAATCCCCCCGCCTGAGTCTGCAACACTGAGGGACACATGGTCCTGATCAGCAACCGTCGTGATCGTTATGGTGCCTCCCGGCGGGGTAGCTTCTATCGCATTTTTCAGGATATGGAGAATGACAACCCTGAGGAGCTGTCTGTTCGCCACAAACCATGCGGGAGATTCGGAAAGCTTCAAGGAAAGGTTGATCTCCTTTGCCTGTCTTGCCCCCTCTATGAGCGGGAGAACGCTCCCGATGATCTCGTTCATGTCTTCGCCCCGGAACATGACCCGTTTACTCTTCATGATCGTCTCATAATCCCTGACGATGCTGTCCAGCTTCTGGGCCTCGGTAATGAGATCACTCATCTTTTCCCTGAGGGGCTCAGAGAGCGCCTCTTTTTTCATGATCCTGCTGAACGTGCCTGCTATCACCGTCGCCGGATTTCTGATGCGGTCGGCAACGCTGAGGGCTATGAGGTTCATGGTCCTCTCCGTAATGATGGATTCCATGTCCTGATTGAGATTCATGAGTTCAAGGTTGATCTCTTCGATCCTCTGTTTGTCGGCATCGATCTGGTTGTAAAGGGAGGTGAACCTGCTGTTGATGATGGCGAGGATGACGATTCCGAAGATCACATAGATTGCGATGAAGACCGCCACTGCTTTTCGCGCATGCGCAAGCGGGAGTCCAATGGGTATGTAGACAAAGGCGGCATCAGCCAGTTCACCGACCTTCATATGGAAACCCGCTGTAGTGCCGTATCTCTCCAGTAATTCCTTCGGCGCCCTCGACGGGTCCCCGTGGCATAGGAGGCAATCGGCGCTGAAGCGTTCGCCGGGCCGGGCGATGACATAGTATTCCCCTTCAGGTTTTGCCCTGAGCCCACTCCATTCCTGAAGACTGCTGTCCCGAACAAAGATTTCGATGGTCTCCCTTTCAAATGAATCAGCGGCGTTTGCCGGATTCTTCGGTTTCAGAGATGCATCCTTGTAGACATACCCCGGTAGCTCCTTTTGCACCCTTCGGGCGACATCTTCTGCAATAAAAGACCTGGACATGCCCTGGACGATAAACCTCCCCGGCAATTCACGGTAAAATATCGGCCTCAGTTCTTCTGCGACATAATGCCTTACGGCACTCATGGTTGTAAGGCGGAGTTCCCCCAGTTCGCGGGCCTCTCTGACGGCCTTCTGTTTTAAAAAGACGTAGGTAATGCCTGACATGATCGGAAGCGCTATGACATGGAGCAGGATGAGCATAACGGCGAATCTCTTTTTGGGGCTGAGATCTTTGAGCATACTATTCGACCGAGGACGGATGTTTTCGTGCGACCCTTTTTGCCTTCTTTCTTCGGTAACTCATGATGTGCCATTTCCTGAAGATCCGTTCCAATCTGTCCCGGTAAACCATGGCGATGAGAACGACAACGATCGCAACGCCGGTAAGTCCGAAGAACCTTGCGTACTGGTGGTGCCGTATGTATGACCCGCCGAGGGTAAGGAGGATCGTGCCGAAGAGCCTTCCCGTTCCCCCGATCACGAGGAATTCCATTGTCGTAAGATGTCCGAGCCCCAGGATGTAGCAGAGATAGTCTTTCGGAAACCCCGGTATGAGAAAAAGGAGGAAGACCAGGAACGCACCTTTGTGATGGAGGAGGTAATCGTATTTGCTCATCGTCCTCCTGTCGACAAACTTCTCGACAAAGGGCCTGCCGAAGAACCGTGAAAGGACAAAGGCTATATAAGAGCCTATGGTCAACCCGATGGTAGAGAGAAAAACTCCGAGCACGGGGCCATAGAGAAATCCTCCCAATAGTCCCGTGACCTCCCCGGGTATGGGTGCTGCGACCACCTGCGTGACCTGGAGGAGTATGAAACCGATGAAGGACCATGGCCCCAGGGAATCGAGGAAGGCGAGTATCCTCTTCTTGTCAGTGAAGAAATGGATCAGCCCGGTGGCGCTGACAATCGCCGTGGAGAGGCCTATGATAAGCAGGAGCGCCAGGAGACTCAGCCATACCTTGTTCTCTATCTGGACTTCTTTTCTTAAGGCAGATTTGTATATGTACCAGCAGACAAGAACTCCGATGACAGCTCCGGCAGTTCCACAGGAAACAATCATCAGACCGAATTCTTTTGACGTTATTCCGTCGGCGAACCACTGAGTTATTGTCGGGGCCACAGTCACCGGTCTGAAAAGATAGGAGAGTCCGAAGCCAAGCACGGCGCCAAGAACGGGACCTGCCAGGAGGACCGCTGCTGTAATACCCTTCTTCCTGATTACCGTTTCCTCCTAAGTATGATACTCCTTACATCGGGCTTTTGACAGTTCATTGCACTTGCAGGAGAGCCGCAGCGGTCCACCGGTCTTCGTGAAAGATCCTCTTCCTGTACTATCCCGGCTACCCTTTCTTTTCGGTTCTTTCGAGCAATGGTTTGATCAGGTCGATCGGCACGGGGAATATGATCGTCGAATTCTTCTCGGTCGCAATTTCGGTCAGGGTCCCAAGGTACCTCAACTGCATCGCCATCGGTTGTGAAGCAATGATCTGAGCAGCGTCAGCGAGCTTCTGGGAAGCCTGGAATTCTCCGTCGGCATGGATGACCTTCGCCCTCCGTTCCCTCTCTGCCTCAGCCTGCTTTGCAATGGCACGCTGCATTTCTGCGGGAAGATCAACATTCTTTACTTCTACGGTGGACACCTTAATCCCCCAGGGTTCGGTCTGGAAGTCTATGACCTTCTGGAGCTCCGCATTCAAGTCGTCCCTCTTGGTAAGAAGATCGTCAAGTTGGCTCTGTCCAAGGATCGACCTCAACGTGGTCTGGGCAATCTGTGACGTTGCATAGAAGAAGTCTTCAACGGCGGTGATGGCTTTGATAGGGTCGATAACCCTGAAATAGACAACGGCGTTCACCTTGACCGTGATGTTGTCCTTCGTAATGATATCCTGGGCAGGCACATCGAAGGTCACCGTCCTCAGGCTGACCCTTACGAGTTTGTCAATAATCGGCCAGATGATGACGAGACCGGGCCCTTTGACCGGTATGATCCTCCCGAGTCTGAACACAACTCCCCTTTCATATTCCTTGAGGATTTTGATCGCACTGGAGAGAAAGTAAAACACAAGGAAGAGAAGAAAGAGGAACCCCATGAACGACGGCGCTATAATTGGCATATTACCCTCCTGATTTCCTGACCTTTATCTTCAACTCTGAAACAGAGTCGACTATTACTTTAGCATTTTTGGGTATAACATCGTCGGAAAAGGCGGTCCATAATTCACCATGAACAGAGACCATTCCTCCTCCGTCCTTTGTTATTTCCGTCTTCGCCAGGCCTTCGGTACCGACAAGTCCCTCGACGCCGGTTACGGGCTTTCTCCGGTAAGCTTTCAGGGCAAGACCGAAGGTGAGAGAGAAGAAGAGGGTGGTTATGAGCACTGCGGGAAGAATGAGATAGAGGGATACCCGGAGAAAGGGCCCGGCTGACTCAAAGAGCATGAGAGACCCTATGATCATCGATATCACCCCGCCGATCGTCAGGACCCCATGGGAGACGATCTTCACCTCAAGGATAAAGAGGATGAGGGCGAAGATGATGAGGAGTACACCCGCATAATTGACCGGCAGTGTCTGGAAGGCATAGAAGGCGAGAATAAGACAGATCCCTCCCATGACGCCGGGAAATACGGCGCCGGGGTTTGTGAGCTCGAAGAAGAGGCCATAGAAACCGAGGAGCATGAGGATATACGCCACATTCGGATCGCTTATGAGGTTCAGTATCTTCAGTCTCAGACTCAGCTCTTCTCTGGTGACGATTGCATCTTTTGTTTTGAGCACCTTCTCTCCGAAGGCGGTCTGGACCTTCCTGCCGTCAAGGTCAACGAGGAGCGTGTTCACATCGTGCGTGACCAGGTCTATGACATGCTCTTTCAGGGCATCGGTCTCGGTGGCTGATATGCTCTTTCTCACGGCCTCCTCGGCCCATGTTGCATTTCTCCCCCTTTTCTCTGCGAGGGATTTTATGTACGCAGCAGCATCGTTTGTTGCCTTGTCGGCAATGGTCTTGTCCATCTTTTCACCGATGGCCACGGGGTGGGCTGCGCCGATATTTGTGCCGGGCGCCATTGCAGCGATGTGAGCTGCAAGGGTGATGAAGACGCCCGCAGAGGCAGCCCGTGCCCCGCTCGGCGCCACAAAGACGACAACAGGGACTTCGCTCGATACGATATCTTTCACCGTGCTTCTCATGGACGTATCGAGTCCTCCTGGTGTGTCGAGTTCAATGACGAGTGCCTCGGCCTTCTTCTTGTTTGCCTTCTGAATGCTTTTTCCGATATATTCGGCAGAGACAGGGTTGATGGCGCCGTTTACGGTTATGACGATCACCTCTTTCTGGTTTTCCTTCGAAAAAAGCGGGGATACGGGGATCATTGCAGAGACGAGAATTACCAAAAGAACCGTCTTTCGGAGCATGATCAATTATACCACACTCACTGAGAGGGAGCGCCCAAGAGCTCTTTCATGACAAAGGCATTCTTCACGGCAAAGCCGAGATGACAGTTATTAAACATGACGAAGGTCGACTTTGCGTTCTTAGAGACGCTGAGAATAGGAGATACGAAGGTCTTTAATTCATCTTCTGAATACTGGTATGCAAACCTGAGGGAGGTCTCGATGCCCTTTTTCATCCAGTTCTCCCTGTTCCTGCCGTGAAACCTGAAGTATGCCACGTCACCCGTGGCCTGAGGAACGAAAGGGATGGTGGAGAGATCGCTGAATTGAGGTTCATCGGCAGTAACGTAAGTGATTTGGTTCTTTTCCAGGAAGTCGAAAACCTCCTTCGCTCTGTCTGACCGGAGCCAGCTGCCATGCCTGAATTCGACGGCAACAGGCAGGCCCGCCATGAGGTCCCTGCAATTGAGAATATAGTCGAGGCGCGACGGCTTAAACTGAAACCACGGAGGGAACTGAAAGAGGAGGAGACCGAGCTTCTCTTTCTTTACGAGAGGGTCAAGGGCCTCCCTGAAGCTTTGGGCAACGGTCCTCAGGAGCGACCGTTCCCTTATATAAACGTGCTTCCGGTCGCGGTCTGCTGCCGGGATAGCCGCCCGGATTCCCGGAGGTAAAGTCTTTGGATCGATCCCATGGCCGGTCAGGGCGCCGTATGCCTTGATGTGGAAGACAAAGCCATCAGGCGTTCGTTCGGCCCACAGGGACGCATTCTTTATATCGGGAATCGCATAATACGTCGAATCGACCTCCACGGTGCTGAAGTGCGAAGCGTAGTATCTCAGGCGGGCCTCCGACGTCCTCGCCTCTTTGGGATAGAACTCACCGCTCTCGATGAGCGTCTTTTCGGTCCACGAACACAGGCCTACGGAAATCATCTGTTATGAGAGCCTCGAAAAGGGAGGGCGTTACTTATAGAAATCCATGATCCTTTGGAGCAATGCCCTCTTGTCAAGGAGAGGCGCTGCCTCTTCCGTTTCTTTACCGGGAATCCTCTTTGCATCGGGATGTGCCGTGTCCCTGAAGTCCAATTTTGACAATACGTTCGGTACATCAACGAATCTCGACATCTTGTTGAACTGAGTGATGCCCCCCCTCGTGCCCTCGTGATGGAGGGTCAGAAAGAGCCTGCTCTTCGCCCTCGTGACGGCGACATAAAAGAGTCGCTGCTCCTCCTCGACGTCATCCTCATTGTCCAGGGAAAAGGTTACAGGGAGCACTCCGTCCACGAGACCCATGACGAATACGGCATCCCATTCGAGCCCCTTTGCCGAATGTATCGTCGAAAGTACAAAGGGTTTCTCCTCTTCCTTTGTCTCGGGCTCGATCCTCCAGACGCCCCGTTCGGGCGGCTCTATTGTGAAGTCCTCCAGGAGATCCTCCAGCGAGTCATACCGCATGGCGATCTGCCTGAGGGCCTCGAGATCATTGATCCTCATATGCCAGTCATCATAACGGTCTTTCAGGATAGGGAGGTAATATGCCAGGCCGACCTCAAACATTTCCCCGACCTCTCTCCCCTCTCCGGACATGGCCCCGAGTGCAGTCACGAGCCTCGCGAGCCCTTCGGAAAAGGGACGGCCTTGCGTATAGTTCGCGAAGACCTTCTTTAGCATCTCCTGCAACGAAGAGAAGCCCCCACATTCATCGGTCATCCTTCCGGCTGTCTTCGGACCTATCCTTTCGACGAGCATCAGGATTCTGTTCCAGGCGAGTTCATCTTTCGGGTTCGCGATTACCTTAAGATGAGAGATCATATCCTTGACATGGGCCGTCTCATAGAACTTGAGCCCCCCATACGTCTCATAGGGGATATTCCTTTTGCTCAATTCCGACTGAAGGGGGATTGAGAGGTAGAGCGAGCGGAACAACACACACTGATGGCTTAACGGCAGACCCTCGTCGAGCTGTCTCTTGATCCTGTCGGCCACCCATTCAGCCTCTTCATAGGCGTCTTTAAAGAAGAGGAGCTGCGGTCTCTGTCCGGTCTGTTTCTTCGCCGAAATAAGACACTTTGAATACTTGTTCTTCATGTTTTCGAGGACGGCATTCGCCACATCGAGGATCGACTGCGAGCTGCGGTAGTTCTCTTCGAGCTTGATAATCGTGCATTCGGGAAATCTCTTCGGGAATTCCATGATGTTTTCGTGCGATGAACCCCTGAACCCGTAAATGCTCTGGGCGTCGTCGCCGACGATCATGATATTCCTGCTCCTTTCCGCCAGGAGATACGCGATATCTCCCTGAAGGGTATTGGTGTCCTGATATTCATCGACCATGAGGTAGCGATACTTGCGTGAAAGCCTCTCCCGGATATCTCCGTTCTCAAGGAGGATTCTCAGGAAGACGAGGAGGTCGTCGTAGTCCAGGTAATTCTTGTCGATCTTGTATTCCGTGTACTCCTTCCGAAGGGCCTCGATATCGGAGATGTCCTCTATGAAATGAGGATACTCCTTCTTTATGATCTCGCCGATGGACGAGTTCTTGTTGACCGACATGCTGATGATCGCCCTCAAGGTGTCCTTCTTGGGGAACCTCTTTTCTCTGTCGTAGAGACCCATCCTGGCAGCGCTCCGGTGGATCGCCTCTTCGGCATCGCTTTCATCAAGGACAACAAAGGAATCGGGGAAGCCGATGAACTTTGCGTATCTCTTCAGGAGTTTGTAGGCAAAGGAATGGAAGGTGCCGCCCTCGACGTTCTTGCACTGAGCATCATGTTTTGATGCCCGTGAAATCATTTCACGGGCCGCTTTCCTCGTAAAGGTGAGAAGGAGGATTGAGTTCGGACTGATCTTGTTCTGGACGAGATTGAGGACCCGGTATTCTATGACCCTTGTCTTGCCTGACCCTGCGCCCGCAATTACAAGAAAAGGCCCATCGATCGAACTGACCGCCTGAAACTGCGAGGGATTCAATGTTCTGCTAAAATCGATCATCGACTCAATTGTAAAATAATTCCTCAGTCCTTGTCTCTCAACGAGGCAAAACGACGCAAAAACTGAAGGCGCTTTTTCTCCCTTATTGATGTAGCATAGCGAAAGGGTGTCACCGAAATCCAGCGTGTTGGCTACGGCACATTCCTGATCAGTCATGAGTGACTGTCTCCAAAGAACATGAGAAGAGACGGTGTGCAGACTCGGTCTGGGGAAGACCAATCTTCGGTAGGCAGATTCATTTGAAGTTTCAGTTTGGGATAATTATAATGCACGTATGGCAAGGATAGAGGATGTATACCCTAGTGCTGGAAACGATGGCAAGGCAAGATAGTTTCGTGCAACGGGAAGCTATATTGAAAGAACCCTAGTCCCGCCCTTATAGAGTGAAGGTGGTATGAATCAAAGACGTGTGAGAGTTCTGAAACAGGGTGATCCTCAGCCGGGTCCCGTTGTCTACTGGATGAGTCGAGACCAGCGGATGAGGGACAACTTGGCCTTGGTCTTTGCCCAAAGGATCGCCTTCGAACGAAAAACGCCTCTCCACGTTGTCTTCTCTTTAGCACCTGACTTTCTCGGCGCCACGTTGAGGCAGTATGGCTTTATGCTGAAGGGATTGATGGAAACGGCAGAGGACCTTGTTGGTAAGAACATGGCCTTTCACCTGCTCACCGGCCCGCCGGACGTGACAATCCCCGAATTTGTGAGAAGACAGAAGATCGGCGCCCTTGTTGCGGACTTTGATCCCTTGAGGATAAAGAGGGAGTGGCATGACCGGGTCGCATCATCCCTGTCTCTGCCGTTCTATGAGGTTGACACCCATAACGTTGTCCCCTGCTGGATAGCATCGCAGAAACAGGAATACGCCGCATATACCTTCAGGCCGAAAATGCACAGGGCATTGAGAGAATTTCTTGACGACTTCCCGCCTCTGAGAAAACATCCTTTTCTCCCCGTTGGCGGTATTCAGAAAGTCTCGTGGGCGAAAGCTCTCGAGACCCTTGAGATTGATCGTTCGGTCACAGAGGTCCAGGGGATAAAACCCGGTGAACGGAGGGGGCAGAAGGCTTTGAAGGATTTTATAGAGAAGAGGCTATCGAACTACGGTGCGCAAAGGAACGACCCGCTGCGAAAGGGCCAATCCCTTCTGTCACCTTATCTCCACTTCGGACAGATCTCTCCCCAGCGGGTCGCCCTTGAAGTCCTGGAAAGCGGGTGCGATAAACAGAGCAAGGAGGTTTTTCTGGAAGAGCTCATTGTCCGCCGGGAACTCTCCGACAACTTCTGTTTTTACAACCGGAATTATGACAGCTGTGAAGGGTTTCCGGCGTGGGCGAGGGAGACCCTTGAACGACACAGGAGCGACAGGAGAAGCTATAGCTATACACGGGACGAATTTGAGGAGGCGGGGACGCATGACCCCCTCTGGAATACTGCGCAGACCGAAATGGTCCGGACAGGCAAGATGCACGGCTATATGAGGATGTACTGGGCAAAAAAGATACTCGAATGGACGGAATTTCCTGAAGAGGCGCTGGAAACCGCGATCTATCTCAATGACCGGTACGAACTTGACGGAAGAGACCCCAATGGTTATACAGGAATCGCGTGGAGTATCGGAGGAGTCCATGACAGGGCATGGGGTGAGCGGAAGATCTTCGGGAAGATCCGGTATATGAGCTATTATGGATGCAGGAGCAAGTTCGACGTCGATGCCTACGTGAAGATCTTCCGACAGTAATCAACGCCTGCATAAGCCTGGCTCGCCTCTGCGCCTGGTACCGGTTCTTCGGGGGATTTTCTGAGAGAACTGATATGATCCTGTTCGATGCCTGGCTTTTTCGGATCAGAACCCTGTTATCCCAGGCCCGTCTTTTTCTTCCGAAAAGGCTGTTCTCACAGCTTCCTGAAAAGGAGTCTTTCTTATCGGAATAAACTCTTCGATGCGCTTGTCCCTGCAAATCACCTCATTCTTCAATCCTTCAATGAGGGGGTGGGCTATGCCTGAGGGCACGGGAGTCACGAGGTCCACCCAATACGCAGAGAGGAGGGTTGTCAGAAAAGGCACCCGGAAGATGATCCTTTTCGAAAGGCCGCGTGCTTCTGCATACTGCTGCATCATCTCCCCGTAGGTGAGTATCTCGGGGCCCCCAATGTCGAAGGTCCCTCCCGCTGTCTCGGCGTTCAGCAGGCATCCGGTGAGATAGCACAAGACATCCTTCAGGGCGATCGGCTGGATTCGGGTATCGATCCATCGGGGACAGACCATGACAGGCAGACGTTCGACAAGATACCTGAGCATCTCGAATGAGGCCCCTCCCGCGCCGATGATGATCGCAGCTCGCAGGACCGTAATCAACGGACTACCGGAGGACAGTATCGAGGCAACCTCAGCACGGCTGCTCAGGTGTTCGGATAGTCCATATCCCTCCTCGCCGAGTGCGCCGAGATAGATGATCCTCTGCAACCCCTCACTATTCGCGGCAGAGATAAAATTTCTTGCAGCCTCCTTATCTTTCTCTGCGTATTCTCTGTTGCTGAGGACACTCTTCCCGCCCATGGAATGGACAAGGTAATAGGCAGAATGGATTCCGCCAAGGGCCTCACGTAGTCCCTTCTTTGTCAAGAGATCACCCTGAACAACTTCAATCCCCGGATTGGCACGGACAAGATGGGAGACCTTTTCCTGATCCCTCACGAGGAGCCTTAACTGGATCTTTCTTTTCAGCAACTCAGGAATGAGCCTGCCGCCGACAAATCCTGTGGCGCCGAGGACGAGGACTCTGTCCCGGGGACTGAGGTTGAGGTCTTTCATATCAGATTAACGGCCGCACTTCCGTCACGGTGAAATAGACAACATATTTGACTGCAGATGCCGCCTCCGGACTGACTTTTTCAGCTGTATTCTTTCTGACGAGATCCAGCATGTCGCCGGTCTTTTCGATCTCCTTACGTTTGAGACCTATTCTGACACCCGAGAACCCCGCACCCGGATTCATATAGAGATAGGCGGCATAAGGGTTTTCGCTGATATTATGAAACGAACGACCTTCTGTCATACCCCAGGCGAGAGTCTCATTGTCTATTATGTGTGGCTGGGCATAAATGGCTGTATTCACAACACCCTTTGAATCTGAAGTGGCAATGACTCCTCTCCCCCCGGCTTTTATTACCTCTGAAAGTTTCACTGTCACATATCCTCCTATAGGCTATGTTTCTTTGTTACAGGAAGCTCCTAAGCTTACCATGATTATTCTATCACGTTCAGGTATCGAAGACGAGGCAGGGCAGGTCAAGCGTCTCCCGTTGCTGAAATGCCGGTCTAACCGGTACCGGTGCAGCTGATGGCGCTGATCCCATAACTTCGCCCTCTCTGGAACCGTAAAATAAGCAAGGAACATGCAAGACTGCCCCTTATCGTTGCTGAATTGTGAACGATTTGGAATTATAAGCTCGCCAAAAGTGAAAATGGGAATCATAAAGCGGCCGAAAAGTTTCAAGGTATCATAACTGCTGCTCACCCCTCCTGCTGTGCAACAGCAAGGTCAGAGCACGGTTGCACCTGATAACCCTGACCAGAGGATTCGTTGCAGGACTCTCGATTTCTGGTCGGAGACATATTTCCTCTCGCAAGGCGCGGCGGATCAGCCCCTGTCTTGGCCAGGGACAGATTCAGAACAGAAGCGGCTTGAACTTGGCGAGAATTGTTGCGACAGATGTCGGCGAAATGTGGTCAACGATCTTTATTTTTCGAGTCTGCCAGTCGATAGAGCGCACTTGATCGGCGAGGGCAACCCCCGAAGTCTTCTTGGCACCCTCAAGATTCACCTCGAAAGGGTACCCTTTGATGCTCGTAGTGATAGGGCAGACGAGGCAGAGGCCGGAAGCCTTATTGTAGAATTCCGGCGATAGAACGACTGCCGGCCTAAATCCCGCCTGTTCATGTCCCAGTGTAGGATCAAAACTCAAAAGGAGGACATCCCCGCGATGGGGAATTGCTCTCATCAAAGAAGCTCCCTTCCAACCGGGTGTCCGAAGTCAATCTCATGATGCCGGTTCTGAGCGGTAATCCCTTTCACTAGCTCCTTTAAGGAATACTCCTTCTTCCCTAAAGGCTTAATAATAATCCCTTCATCAGCTTCGTCAATCTCAATTGCAGAGTCAACAGTGATCCCAGACTTCTTGGCCAAGGCCTGGGGTATCCTCACGCCGATACTATTACCCCATTGAGCCGCCTTAACAATCATAAGCACACCTCCTATTTATGGTCACTTATAAGAATAGTATATCTTATGGATATACAAAACAGCAAGCTACGGGCGAAGAGCACCTGAAACCCACACCGGTGACTTTTCGTCAGAACCCTTGCTTTCCGCATGAAACGTGCAATACGACCGTCCGCAAGTATTATAGAGGTATGGCAAGAAACTAGACCTGACCCTCAGCGATTCTCCGTCAGCAAGGCGGTCAGAAATAAAGAACAGGGAAGCTGATACTGACCTTTCAAGACCTGACCCTTTGCGCCCAGACATCGACTTACATGCACAGGAAAATAATAGATTGCCGACCTCCTCGGGTGTCAGAGTAACTCTTTTCTCCTTTTTTGTAAATCCTATGCGATCCCAAAAAGACATATTCCCTCAGACTCATTCACGTTCGTTTTTTGCTTTATATGTCGTCGATTGACATATGTCTGTGATTCCACATTTTGGAATTCAATCACGAGCGTTACACGACTCGTTAGGGTTTCTTCTTATGTTTCGCTTGACCATGGCCCCGATGATCGGATAACTTTTCGTTGCATTGATGAATGACTTCCTTGGTCTGTGGATCGGTTATTTTTTCATGGTAAAGGTTATTGTTCTTGTCAATGACTTTTTGCTTCTCGACAATCTTATTTAGCCTGTGGCAGTGCTCATAGCCTGAAAGAGAATCAACGCGGAGCTTATCCTTGCTCTTCTTCGATAGGTCCTTCTGCTTTGCCCTTCGCGAGTCATAAGAAGTTACAGACTCAGTGAACGTAATGTGAACGTTTCTCACTTTAGAGCCACAAGTAGGGCATGGCACTCTATTTTCTTTCTCTGTGTCATCATTCACCGAAAGGCCGCAACCGCCACATGTAACAGTTCTAGATGCCATGTTGAACCCTGATTTCCAGCTTGTTTAGTCCCTCCATGGCAACATCATAGCATAGCAACAGGCAACATGAGAAGAGGACGTCCTGTAGAATGCTATTAGCAACTGAGCGCGATCATTAGCGAGTCTGGATCGTCCACTTCAGGAAGGAGCAGAAAAATCTATTTGACGCTTCTGTCCAATCTTTTTTGTGCAGAGTACGGGATGAAGCGCTCGTTTTCGTGAAACTGCTGTCCGCCATTGACTTGCTCACAGTAGCCGAGAGTTTCAAAATCCGAAATCAAATGCAGATTATAAGCGGAAATCATTAGGATGAGGTCATCCTTAGCTCCTCCCAGCTTGTCCTTCGCCTTGCAGATCATCCGTTACGCTTTTGGCAAGCCCCGGCCGAGCCGCCAGATCTTGCAGCGAGAGAGGAGACTACTTTTCTTTCCTTACCGCCTTGAACGGCTTATCGTCAACCTTCTGGTCGATGAACCTGCCGGTATTTATTGAAACAGCATCTGGACATAATTATATTCTGCGCTCCGCTCCTGGAACAGGATATGTTTCTCCGCAAATTTCTTCCGGTCCCACGTACCGTCGTCGTAGCGCTTGTGCAGATCTTCAAAGGACGTTTTCGACACGATGAATGAGTCAAGGACAATGTTCTGCCATTTGCTCCGTTTCCCGATATCGGCAGCCAGATCAGGCAGCCGCTCGTGCAGCTGCGCCTTGTCGTCGTGGATGTATGCCTTGGCGTGCAGCATGCCGTGCGGCTCGATAAAGACGATGCGCTGTTTCTTCCCTTCCACGATCCAGAGGATGAAGTCAGGATAGAAGCCGCTCTCTGTAAAAAAGCCCACGCCCTTGCCGCGGCTCAGGTTGCGAAGAAGGAAGACCTCCCTGCCACTAAGGGATTTATCCTTCTCCGTTTCCCAGTAGGATTTCAGATCGCGCACAAACTGCGCCTCGCTCGGCTCCAATACAGGCGGCTCTGCGCTCAGGCCGTTGTCCTTTTTGAGAAGCAGCGGCAAGTACAGATGCCGGTCGAAGTATATGCGCGGCAGGCCGCCATTTTCTTCTTTTGTCAGTTTCTTAACGTCCTTCCTGAGCTTCTCTATCGCCTTTATCACATCCGTGCGTGAGCCTGGCACGCGCACGGTGTATGCTGCCTTCTTTTCCTTTACGCTCTGCGGCTTGAAGCTTAGGTTCGGATCATCACGATCGAGCGTGCGATAGACCAGATTCCGGCTGTCCCACTGCTCATGGCGGTTGCGATAGAACATATCCATGTATTTTCGCAGAACAGCGGAGACAGCCTCCTGAAGCAGGCTTCGGTCTTCAAATGACTTTGGACAATACACCGCTTCATCCGCGGTCAAGGCATAGTAAACACTTTCGAAGATGGTCTTCGGTGTCTCCGGACGGATCACCAGATTCCCCCAGCCTTTACGCTCCTTGTACGAAAGCAAATCCATGTACACCTTCTCCCAGTCCACAAGCGAAAGATTCTCAGACGGGATGGGGCTTGTGCTACCAGCGTGGACATCCGCTGTATGAAGCCCCTGCACGCTGCTCTCCATGGCCTGCACCCTTGCGGATAAATCCGCCCGCGGTTTGATATTTTCATCTGCAACAAGCACGAGCGCGGTCTCGGCAGCAAAGTCACGGCCTTCCTCGGGCCTCGGCACCACCAGGCCGCGCTCAAGGAACTTTTCGTTCGCCCAGACAAAGAGCGGAAGCTCGACGACCGGCTCTGTCTCCACGCCCTCCCGTTCAAGATAATCGCGGAACTGCGCCATATAATTGGCCCGCACAGCAAAAATGTTGAGTGTCTCGATCAGTTTGATATGCGCGGGGTGGCTGCCCGTCATCCCGCTGCTTCGCTTCAGAGAGTGATTTTTCCCGCGAAGCCGCACGCCCCTGCCGAAGAGCTGGATAATCTGCGAGCCCTCCTGCCTGCCGATATTGAGCAGGCCCATGTTCGAGACGCGCCATGAATTCCAGCCCTCCATGAACTTCTTTGCGCCGATCAGGACATTCAGACCGCTCTCCTGCCGGTTGATGCCGCTAAAGAGCGAACCCGAGAGCGCGTCTTCTTCGATCGTGATGCCGGCATTGTCGCTTTCGACCAGTTTCTTGAATTCGGAGGTGTCACCGATATAGATCAGGCCGAAGTAGTCGTCCGCGCCGCTTGCCTTAAGCCCCAGCTCTCCGGAAGAACCTCGGATATCGCACAGGTGCAGGCCGCCGCCCGCAGGCGCGTGAAAGATGCGCTTCAGAATATCGGCATAGATTGCATCAGCACTTCTGCCGCGCTCGCGCAGGACAGGGAAGCGGCCTGCAAAGAGGTCCATGCCGTGCTCTGTGATTAGCCCGCTTTTTTCTGCAAGGATCTTCTCAATGCCTTTGATGACCTGGCCGCGTCTATTATCCAGAACGTGATGAAGAAAGCGCGCCACGGTCAGTACGTCGCTCCGCTTCTGCTTGTGCTCGCTGTAGACCGCATTGACTGTGCTGCCCACGAAGACCCAGAGCGGTTTTTCGAGGTTGTATGGCCGAAGGGCCTCCGCCTGGCGCTCAAAGAGAAGCTGTTGCTCGTAGAACGAAAGCAGGTTGCCCAGAAGCAGCAGCTCGGTCTTTGAATCGTCCGTGTCGCCGCGCAGGTTCAGGATGCGGAAGTCCTTGCCGTAGCCGTCGCCGTAGAAGTAGCGGTAGGAGTAGTCAAAGACAATCGCCTTGCCGTATTCAAAAGTAAGCGGATCGTTCTTTGCAGCGGAGAGCGCCTGGCCGAAGGTTGCGCTGTACTCGAAGGTAAAGCCCGTCCGGCCCAGCGCATCGCGGTACCCGCGCCACACTTCGCCGCCAGAGCCTTTGTGTCCCTCGTCGACGAAGATGAGGTTTCTGCCCTCGAAAGCCTCGACCGGCACGCTTACTCCGCCGCCGCGCTTCTCTTCCACCAATTTGGTGATCTCTATGACCTGCACAACGTTTCCGCCGTGGCCGAGCAGACTGCTGTGGTTCAGGTCAAAGCGCCGGCACGGGATGCCCGAGACTTCGAGTTCGAAAAGATGCTGCTCGCTCAGGCCCTCGTTCGGCGTGATCAGCAGGATATTGTCGAGCTGGTCCTTGTTGTAGCGCAGGAACTGGTGATAGTTCAGATGCAGAAGGAGCGTCTTGCCGCTTCCGGTCGCCATCCAATAGGCGAGCTTTGTGAGGTCCTCTTCGGCAAACGGCTCATCAGGCGGTTCGAACGGAAGCTTTCCTGCATTGCGCTCGCGCACAAAGGCGTTCAGGTCTTTGAGCAGTTGGCTGGGGCGGTTGAAATACCGGTCCAAAACGATCTCGGTGTACAGCGCTGCCAGATACTGAAAGTAGCGCAGGGTGATCGGCTCGCTCCTGTGGCGGTTGATCGCCCCGAGATGACGCCGGATGTTCTCGTCGTAGCGTTCGAGGTCATCCTGCGAAAGCCTGACCTTTTCCCCGCGTCCGCGCAGGTACAGGTGCAGGAAGCTCCTGCCCGAGGCGTCAAAACCTTCAGCGGCTTTTTTGGTATCCTCCAGCAGAGCGCGGTTGTGCTCCCAGCCCAGCAGGCTGTTCAGCCATGCCAGAAGCACGAGGCGGTGTTCGAGCTTGGAATATTGCTGGATGCCGTCAGGCATAACCTAGCCCTCGATAGGCGCAAACATCTTCGTCTTGAAGACCTGCTCCAGCGCCCGGCTGCCGGGGATGAGCGAATCGCCGTTTACGTACACCTCGTCCGCGCCGTCCGCAAGCTTTTGATCGGCCACAAAGTCGCGGTCGCGCTTGTAGTCTGCTTCTTTCCATCCCTCATTCTCGCGCCAGATGACCACGGTCTTCCGGCCTTCGCGCGTGACGCCGCGGCAAAGAAGATACCTGCGGCCACGATCGTCAAGCGTCCGCCGCGTCTGCACGTTCAGGCCGATGAGGTAGCTGAAGGTCTCGGCTAGGTCCACGGCCCGCTCGCCTGTTTCGCCGTCGCGATGAACGCTGAGCTTGTATGAAAACGGCCGGGAGAGCTTATCCGCCTTCAGCAGTGTTTCGCTCTTCCGCGTCTCCCAGCGAAGCATGTACCGGAGCAGATAGTCTTCGAACTGCATGGCAGCCTGTCCAGCATCGTCGAAGGAAAGGTTGTTCAACGCGTCCTCGTAGGATTCAAGCCGCATGACCTTCACGATGCGTGGCCCGCGCTCCGCCTCATCCTTTGTTGCAGGCCGCTTCGCCCTGCCGTCCTTCCACTCGGGCGAGAAGGCAACCTTCTTGATTCGCGGCAGGAGCACGCTGTCAAAGTACTGCCCCATCTCCACAAGGATGAACTTCCTCTGCCCGCCGTCCTCGCGATTAAGATTGATGACCGCATGTCCGGTCGTGCCGGAACCGGCGAAATAATCTACAACCTGTGCTTCTGAATCTGATACTGCAAATATCGAGTCCATTACGGTGTGAATAGACTTAGGATACAAGTTTTCTTCCACCTTCAATCCAAGGTCTGTCAACCATTTCGTTCCGTAATCCCCAGCGATATAATGCGGGTCATCCCAAACTGTTTTAGGCTGTTTTTCTGACTTCGCTTTGAGAATCTGTATTTCACCAGAGGTAGTTATATGAATTTTCAGAAGATGTTTAATCTTATCGACCGAAGCCCTAGCATAACGCCATTTTCGCTCGATTCCCTTTGAATCCACAGGATATACCGCTATCTTTCGACCGTCCTTTTTAATGGGCACATTAGCTCGCTTAGGATGATAATTCTCATCACATACATCGCCAAAATCTACAAGAAGTTGTCCCTTTCTCTCGTTGAAGTAGGAAGGACCCTGTTACTCCAAAATCGGCTTCACCAGAAGCCCCATGAGCGATTATTTCAGGCCGGGCCATATCTGAGTATCCCCCTTTAGGCAGCCTTTTGGGGGGCAAATCC
>DASRZP010000083.1 GCA_035686305.1 Thermodesulfovibrionales bacterium
TGCCAGCCCCTTGACAATTTCCCTCGTACCATCGGTTGAACAATCATCGACTAAAATAATTTCCTTAGTGATATCTACGGCCCTTATGCGTTCATAGACATCCTTAATAGTTTTCTTTTCATTGAAGACTGGGACAACAACAGATAACTTCACGTTACGACCCTGTTATACCTCTAAAGTGCGCAATGGTTTTGCCTGGGCTTAGTAAGCTTCACAGAGGGCTGCCAGTCAAGCTCCTGTCTTGCTAGTGCGATGCCGGGCTGCCTCTGTTTCGGATTATCGTCCGGCAAAGGTCTAAAAGTAATTCGTGATCTAGAATCTGTCAACTTATAATAATTGTGCTAGTTCGAGAACAGAATATTTCTGCAGTATTCCCCGAATTTACGGGGACCTGCCCCCAATCATTGTACCACATGTAAAGTAGTAGTTTGCGCTTGCCGGAAGAATCGCTTGTAGGGTATTTTATTATGGTATGCCTTCCAGCAAGGAGAAAACAACTGGTGACGGTGTTGTGAGTGAAAGCACTTCTGAATCTTCTCATTTATCAGCCGACGGGCCGTTATTGGAAGTAAAACTAATCCGACATACAAGAACCAAGTATGTATTTGCGGTGTTGGTATCGCTCATAACCTTCCTTGTATACCTCCCAAGCCTTGGGAACGATTTTTTATGGGATGATGCACTCTATGTCACCAACAATACACTTATACGCTCGTTAAACTTAAAATTTATCAAGTCGGCATTTCTTGAGTTTCACGCTGCCAACTGGCACCCTCTCACATGGTTTTCCCATGCCGTAGATTATGCAATGTGGGGATTAAATCCTGTAGGGCATCATCTCACAAATGTCGTTCTCCACTCACTGAACACTATGGTGGTTGTCCTTATCGCTATTCAGCTGCCATCGCTATATGGCAAGAGGCCTACGATGCAAACAGCCTCACATTGGTTGACAGAGCGAAGTATCTTCATAACGGGAGGTGTAACGGGTCTACTTTTTGGGCTTCATCCTATTCATGTCGAATCGGTAGCGTGGGTTGCCGAAAGGAAGGATCTTTTATGCGCATTGTTCTTTTTGCTCAGTGTCCTGGCTTATATGAAATATGTGAGTTCTCTTGATAATGAATTAGTTCAAGGAACATTGAAGTTACGATTTCTCAATAAACATTACTTGTCCTCTCTAGGATTTTTCGTGCTTGCATTGTTGAGTAAGCCAATGGCAGTAAGTCTTCCTTGCATTCTGCTCCTCCTGGACTGGTATCCTTTTAACAGAAGTCAGTCTTTCAAGTCATTTCTGATTGTATTTTTCGAGAAACTTCCTTTCATTGTCTTTGGCCTTATTTCATGCATACTAACTATTCTGGCACAAAAATCTGGAAATGCTTTAGGATTGACGGAATTGCTGCCGTTGTCAACGCGATCCCTTGTGGCTGTTAAATCACTCTTTTTGTACCTTTGGAAAATAGTATGGCCGATGAACTTAATCCCCTTCTATCCGTACCCAACGCGTGTATCACTTTTTTCATTGGATTACCTGTCGGCAATTGTTCTTGCAGCGGGGATTACGGCAGCTTCCGTGGTTATAGTTAATAAACAGAAATTATTTCTGTCAGTATGGGGTTATTATGTTATAACCTTATTTCCAGTCCTCGGTCTTGTTCAGGTGGGAGTCCAGTCAATGGCGGACAGATATACTTACTTGCCTAGCCTGGGCCCTTTCCTCGCAATTGGCTTGGCGCTAGCGTGGAGTTGGAGCAGGGTGAATGCCTCTAGGAGAAAAACTGTTGTTGTCAACCTGCTCGGCATTTTAGTGTTCATGTTTTTGGCCATAGCTACGATGTATTCGACCGTTGAGCAGATAAGAAAATGGAAAGACGATATGACTTTGTGGAGTTATGTTATAGAAAAACAGCCTGAATCGGTACCTATCGCTTACTATAACCGGGCCTTAATCTTTGACAAGATGGGAAGGTTTGATAAGGCAATCGAAGACTATGATAAGGCAATTGCTGTGAATCCTTTTTGGTCTGCAGCTTATTATAACCGGGCCTTAATCTTTGACAGGATGGGAAGGTTTGATAAGGCAATCGAAGACTATGATAAGGCGATTGCGTTGAATCCTTCTTGGTCTATCGCCTATTATAACCGGGCCTTAATCTTTGACAAGAGGGGAAGGTTTGATAAGGCAATCGAAGACTATGATAAGGCGATTGCGTTGAATCCTTCTGATCCTAACGCCTATAATAACCGGGGCACGGTCTTTTACAAGATGGGAAGGTTTGATAAGGCAATCGAAGACTATGATAAGGCAATTGCGTTGAATCCTTCTTGGTCTGAAGTCTATTATAATCGAGGCATAGTCTTTTACAACATGCAAAGGTTTGATAGGACAATTGCAGATTTTAAGAACGCTTGCGATTTAGGACTGGGTGAAGGATGTAAAGCAGTCCAAAGTTTCACAAGGTGATATCCTATTCTTGGCTATACAAACGTGACAATAGCCAGACAATCCTCAAATATTAGGAAATAGGCTTTTTGTGCTAGCCCAATATTCGGAAATGAGGTTTGCGATTAGTAGGAATGTCAGCAAACATGTACTTGGGTAATAGGTCAAGGTATTCCTGAATACAGCAGTATTGAACATGAGGCTTCCCGAGAAGAATGTGGTTAACGAATAGACCAGCAGAAAGAAAATTGCATAACAGGCTACAGGAAAGAATAAAAATAAGAATTCTCTGGGGGGACGCCAGTTCATTATCAATAAGAGAGGGGAAAAAAAGAAGAATACATTGAAATTCTGGAAAGAAAGCAACAGCAGGAAGACCTTCTCTATCATCTCAGGCCGGAAAGTAAATTCAAAGGTGACATAATCAGCGCCGAATCCGAGGCCATGGGTAAATTTGAAGGCAAACCAGGGAGCTGCCAACAGCAGTCCCGCGCACAAGGCGAACATTGATTTGCCTGAGACATCCCCCCGTAATCTGTTCTGCCAATAAAACAGGAAGGTGGCAATCAGCAGGGGAATGACAAAAAAAGGTGCCTCATCCTTGGCAAATAACGCTTCACCTGCGAATAGTCCGACAGCCGTCCAATATGCGCTTTTCCCCTTCATTGCCTTGAAAAAGGCGATTAGTGAAAAGAGGATATAAACGCTCAATGGCACGTCACTGTATACCTCTATCGAATGGACAGACAGGAGTGGCGAACTCAAGAATAAGACAAGCATCCCAAGGGACATGACTCGCGAAGCTTCCCGCGCCATGAACAGATAGAAATATACCGCCATGGACAGGAGGTAAAGGGGACTCCAGAATTTCACCAGGACTTCATCGAATTTCCCGATCCACAGGCTCATCCAGACCTGCATAAGCGGGTTGTAAGGAGGATAATTGGCGTTCCTGTTGAGCAGGCCCCTTCCGAAAAAGTCTCCCGGCCCCGTATCAAGCAGCAGACTGTGCGAATAGTAGAAGGCCTTCGCTCCCGCTGACCAGTTGGCGAAGGAGTCCCATGCAAAAATCGGCCTTAAGTACGCCTCGATAAATATTGAGCAGATCTTTGCGGCTACAAGGGTGAGGAGGGCGATGAGAGCGGATTTTCTCAGCCATGTGACATTGCTGTCGAGGAGTTCGGAGAGAAGGCCAAAGGATAGTCTGCTGCCCAGCGAAATCCTTCTTTTCCGCATCAGGAAAGAAAGTCCTGCGATTTCCAGCAGCGGAGGTACCGCTGAAACCCAGAGCGTAAGCGGCATCCTCATCAGGCCAAGAAGAAACATTTGCACTGTTATGACGCCCGCCCCAAGCGGATACGAGAGACAGAGGCGCTCGAGCAATCCTGCATTTGTCTCATCGCGAAGCAACACGGAGACGAGCAGAAAGCCCAGCACTGTGGGAACTGCCAATGCCGCGACGACGCCAATCATCCCTTTTTCAGGATATAGGCGCCGAAGTCATACCGGTACAGAAGGTCGACATTATTCATTCTGCGGTCGCCTCTCATGAACGTCTTGGTGCCTGCATCATAGTAGGAATTCCCGTCATAGAGCACGATGATATAGTCAGCTTCTCCCCTGTTTCTCTCGGGCAGCAAATAGTACTGAGTCATGAGATACGTTGCGGTGTCGGAACAATAGAGCGTGTAATCCTCACCGTGAATCGCTTTCTTTGCCGAGGCAATAAAATCGAAGAGGGGGCCGAGGAACATCCTCGTTTTCTCTTCCGTAGTGTGGCCGGAATAGATACCAGAGTCTTCGATGAACCAGCCGTACCACGTCCGTTCCGAGTAAACCAGATAGAGGAACCCCGTGCAAAAAAAGGCGACGACAGAGGCTTTTCCCAAGGCAGGCATGAGGCGCGACTTCTTCTTGAAAACGAGATACCCGGCGGTCAAACCAATTGCAATCGCCGCTGCCGCATAAATCAGAATGACAAAGGACCCGGGGATCATTATCCAGCCGTTGATCGTTCCCCCATGCATAGGTTGAGTCTTGAATATGTCCCAGATGCTGAATTCCATGTCGTTACAAAATCTACATTCTTTCCACCATATATGTCAAACAAATTGCAATAAATCCACCATTATTCCGCACTTCCCAACACCCCCGATTGGAACAAAACGGTCTCGGTATGGTATGTATCTTCCCCTGAAGTGTTGTTAAGACACTCAGCGGCATTCAATTCTAGAGAAAGCTCGTCATGCCGGGTGAACAGATTGGTTTCCCGCACGCGCACCCTTAAACGGAAGCGGCTGATCACAGAGGATAACATCTGTCTGTGATTGGGTTCATCGATCAAGCCGTCAAAATCGATACCGTCTCAGCAAGATATTTTGTGCGCTTTCCTGATAAAATGATACATTATATTTGAGATGGCGAGACGGTAGTCTGAAAGAAGCGTATGATACTCGGGAAAAAGCTTATCGTTGTCATGCCTGCATACAATGCGGAAAAAACGCTCCGGCAGACCTATGCTGAACTTCCCCACGAATATGTCGATGAGGTCATCCTTGTGGATGATGCCTCAAGAGACAGCACGGCAGTGGTTGCGCGAGAACTTGGTATCAGAACCATTATTCACAGTGAAAACAAAGGGTACGGAGGAAACCAGAAGACATGCTATGCGGAAGCCTTGCGCCATGGCGCCGACATTGTCGTGATGATACATCCCGATTACCAGTATTCTCCCCGCCTTGTCACCGCCATGGCCTCGATGATCGCTTCCGGCCATTACGACGTGATGCTGGGATCAAGGATACTGGGGGGACAGGCCCTTAAGGGAGGGATGCCCTTTTACAAGTATGTAGCGAACAGATTGCTTACTTTTTTTGAGAATCTTTTTCTTAGGGTTAAACTTTCTGAATACCACACAGGCTATCGCGCCTTCACCCGCACGGTGCTTGAGACCCTTCCTCTCAGCGCGAACTCCGATGACTTTGTGTTCGATAATGAGATGCTTGCCCAGACCGTCTATTTTGGCTTCAGAATAGGTGAAATTAGCTGTCCCACGAAATATTTCGAAGAAGCCTCCTCGATCAATTTCAGAAGGAGCGTGAAATACGGTTTCGGCGTACTTGCAACGACAGCAAAGTTCGTTCTTCAGAAATGGAACATATGGAAATTCCCGATCTTCAGCGGCGATAGTCGTCGCCAGGCGCCGCTTTGATAACTCGCTCCTGGAATTTGTGCCAGTCTTTCCATTCCTGTTCCTTCTTCACGAGCTAGGTAATTCGAATGTGGATAGTGGGAGCTACGATTGTTAATTTGCAAGGTGTGAGGGTGCCATCACACAGCAGGATGAACGGCAAAAGGAGGGCCGGCAGGCGTCCGGCCCTCCTTCACTTAAGCTAAGTACGTAACCTCACCCTAGTGTTCACGCGATTAATCCTTCGCATGACACTTGTTGCAGAGCTGTCGCTGATAGGCTGACCACTTCGTCGCGTTCCAGTCATAGTAGCCTTTTGAAGCTTCTGTTGTGCTGTAGCCCAAGCCGCTGTTGCCAGTAGGATACGCTCCGGCGACGGTGATGGTCGTCTGAGAGGCATCCCATCTTAACATATTTTCCCACGCGGACGCATGCGCCCTGTGGCAGCTAAGGCACATGACCGTTGCCGTTGCAGGCACGGTACCAATACCCGGGCCGTTCAGGTTGGAATCGTTGGTCTGGGCATGGCTCTTCAGGGTACTGATGTTGGCTGTGCTGTAGGTCACGCCTTCTTCGAACGGAATGAGCGACAGGTACGAGGTGGTCCCGGTGCCCGTCATGTCACCTGTCTTCACATAGCTGTTGTAGTTGGCCTGTATCGAGCCGGCCATGACCGTACCTTGAGGGTGACGGAATATGCCTGCCGTGCTGTGCATGTCAGGATGGCAGGTGCCGCAGAAATCGGACATACCGGAACCATACGCCGTACGGGTCTGGGTGAAGTACTCTGACCTGTTGTAGCTGCTGTTTACGACCGCAACCGGCGGGGTGGCCGGGAAGGTCACGCCGTCAACAGTGTCCTGAGCGCGGAGCAGACGGTATACGCCAGTCGACAAAAGTTCGCCAGTTGAGAAGGTTGACGGTAGGGAACCATACGAACCAGAGGTCCAGATAGCGCCACTGGTCTTGCTGTAGGCGCCGGCCGTCGTCCAACGGCCATGGCCGTGCATGTCATGGCAGCTGGTGCAGGCGAGCGATGCTGCCGGGAACGTGCCGCCAGGCGCTGTCGGGTTGTCTGGGTCAACCTGGAGATATCCACTGTCGTAGTAAGCAGCAGTAATGTTATGGCCATGTCTCTGACCGTAGTTGGTGGTAACGGAATTACGGACAGACGGATAATAGGTCTTGTTCAGCCAGCCGAAGTCACCGCCGGGGCCTTCATTGTTTGGCGGGGTTCCCGCAGGCATTTCTGCACTCGGGCTGGCGACATGGTAACTGCTCTGCCCTGATGCTCCATGGCAGGTCAGACAGGTCGAGCTGTCATCCCCAGCGATCGTGAGGTTCACGGATGCAGCATTATGCATCTGGTGGCAGCCTGTGCACTCGGCGACGCCGCCGGTATGGAACGCGAGGCTGCTGCCTGTAAGCCCAAAAACAAGGAGGGCTGCTGCAAAAATTATCGCTATCTTGTTAACTTTCATCTGATCCTCCGAATCACTATTCTGTGTCCTCTCCGCAACCCGGCCGTCCCAGCGGGACCCGTTGGCTTTGTGCCCCCACCTTGCGATGGGTTTACCCTTTTATCCGGAGTGAGTGTTAACAGTTTGAGATACCCATGGGCATCCCGCCATCAAATTCCACTGAATCCGATTGTTTTTCCCCTCTCAACACCTCCTTCCTTGAAAAGTCAGCTTACCTTATAAGATTTAAGCATTTTCCATACCAGCAAATATTTCCTAAAATCATTGATTATTAAACAGAATTCATTTTGCTAGGACTAGTCTTGGCAAAATGTGACAAACTCTGTCAACTATTCGAGCCATAATATGTCATTTGCGGGCGTCTTCAGGTCTTCTGGAAGCATCATGTGCCTCCAGAATTACTCTGGTTCGTGATCACGATTGGAGCACCCCCTGCTAATGTTTTATCAGTGCAAAATTGCTGCTATAAAATCATAAAAACCAATATGTTACAAACTCTCTTTGCAGAACGTCCAGGGTATTCTGAGATGAAATATGTGCCTTGCATAGAGCGTCATTATGGAGACGCGAAGACACACGCCCTCAGGGCAGTCCTTTAAGATTTTCTTAAGTCTGTGTGGTCCGATGCTGTAACTTCCTCACATCTGAGGATTGTACTGAAATCACAATTTGACAACTGCATCTGCCTATGGTAATAGATAACTGAGAGGGAAAATCCGGACAAAGCCAAACCCTCCGTAAGAAGGGGACGGAAAGCGGCGGGTCTTAGGAGTGAGATGGCCGAGCTGCCAAGGGAAAAACTTTGGTATACTCGGCCTTTGTGCTTGGAACCTGTGAGCAATCTATGAATCAATTTTGGGCATTCATCTCCCAATTGCCGGCAAAAGTCATCTTAACGAAAGGCAGGTGGTGTGAGACATGAATGAGAATATCTAATGGCGGCAGGAAAGGAGATGATACTGAAAGGGGAAATCATTCATTGACCTGACTAGGTCAACGAGGAAGCCGAAACATTCGGGGGAAAAAGGACCAGGATTCAAAAGGAGGCATTTGCCATGAAAAAGTCATCTTTGAACAAAAAGGCATTGGCAACCGCGGGACTGTTTCTTGTAGCTGCTCTTTCCCTTTCCTGTCCATCCTATGCTCAGATTGTTCAGTGTACCCATGGGCAGAGCGGTCATATCCAGGATACTTCTATAACGACGGTCCCCAGTTATTGGGGATGGGGATTAGAT
>DASRZP010000084.1 GCA_035686305.1 Thermodesulfovibrionales bacterium
AGCCTTCACCGCGTGGGGATGCTGAAGGAGATGGAGAAGCCCCTCGATATTGGCATCGAGGATCCTGTGCTTCACTCCGTATGAAAGCAAGGCTCCCGAAAGCTTCGAGATGCCGGCCGGGGGCTCGGAGGGCTTTGCAACAGGCGGGTAGATAAGGAGCATTCAAAGAAAAAAGGGCTTTATGGCGTTGCCATACAGCCCTTCTCCCTTTTCATTCCTGAGAATGGGTCCTGCTCTCTCTTAGTAAATCCCCACGTGCGGTTTCGCAGCCTTCTCGATCTCACGGCGTGCTGCCATATCCATAAGGATCTTCTCTGTGGCGAACTTGCCGCGCTCGTACTTCTTCAGCTTCAGGGCCTCACGGGCCTTATCGATGTAATCGATTGCAAGGTCGAGCATCTTCTGGGGGTCCGGCTCAAAGTGGAGAGAACCCTTGAATCTCTCGAACCAGCCCTCGGTCATGAGCCGCGTCACTTCCTTGCTCGCAGAGACAGGCGATTCACCACCGAAAATAACCGGCACGCCTGATGCCGCGAAGTAGCATCCAATGGCGATCGCCTTCTCCGACATCCACTCAGGGGCGATGCCGACCGCAGGCATGCCGCCGATTTCATCGGACAATCCGCCCTCGGCAGCCATGGCGCTGGCTATCGTGAGGATTCTCGAATTATCGACACAGGAACCAAGATGGAGGATCGGCGGAATACCGATGGCCTCGCAGACTTCCCGTAAACCCGGTCCTGCCTGCTCAAGGGCCGTCTCGGGAGTGAGATAGCCCACGGTACCACAGGCTGCAGAGCCGCAGCCCGTCGAAACGATCAGGATGTCGTTCTTGATCAATTCCGTAGCAAGGAACTGATGGAGTCCCGTTGAGGGAACCCTCGGGTTGTCGCATCCTGCGAGTCCCACAACGCCACGAACCCTTCCCGCCATGATGGCGTCATTGAGAGGCCTGAAGGAACCCCTCCATTTTCCTCCCTGCATGTATTCGATGTACTCATGGGAGAAGCCGGCAATGGCAGGGAACACCTCCGTAATATGGCTTCCCTTCGCCTTTCTGTTCGGGAAATTGTCAATCGCCATCTTGAGCACCTCCCTGGCAATGTCCTTGCCCCGGTGCTCGTCGAATTGGACATGGACCGCCCCCACCATCTTTGCCTTGGGGTTTGTCGTAATGACCTTTGTATGGAACTTCTTCGAGAGTTCTACGATGGCAGGCATGATGCACTGCACATCCACGGAAATGGCGTCTACCAGCCCCGACATGATACCGAGTTCCTGGTTCGTAAATCCGCCAGCCGAAGCTATCCCGTGACGCACGAGGATTTCGTTTGCCGTACAGCACATCCCTCCCAGGTTGATTCCCTTGGCGCCCTTTGACTTGGCATAGGCGATCATCTCAGGATCAGAGGCCAACTCAACGATCAGTTCAGCAAGGAGAGGCTCATGACCATGGACGATAAAGTTCACCTCATCTTCCTTGAAGATGCCGAGACTCATCTTGGCCTGCTGCGGGCTCGGCGTTCCGAAGAGGATGTCTGTGATATCTGTTGAAATCATGCAGCCGCCCCAGCCGTCAGCAAGGGCTGTCCTCAAACCTTGGAGCAATAGATGGTCCGGGTCGTGATCAACACCGATGGCAGTGCGGTGCATAGTCTCGACAACCTCCCGGTCAATGCTGCGGGGAACGATCCCCCATTTCCGCCACCGCTCCTGGGTCTTCTTCGGGGCCCTTTTCACGTAGTTCAGTTCGCCGCCGTGCTGGCGTCCGAAGTCATTGAGAAGCGTCGTCGCCACATCGCGGGCAACATCGTTCACCGGCCTTCCCTCAAACTCGATATCGAGAATACCGGCGACCTTGTAAAGCTTTCTCACATCGGTGATCTTAAAGTCCTTTGTCTCGCCGTTCGCCACAGCAAGGAGCGCTTCAGCCATGCCGCGGGCATGGTCAGAATGGGCCGCGGTCCCTGCCGCGATCATGCGGAGGAAATTCCTCGCCGTCACCGTCGCAAGGGACGCGCCGCATACACCGGTAATCTCTTCCTCCGCGTTCTTGCCGACGAGCCTGCAGGGTCCCATGTGGCAATGCTTGCAGCAAGCACCCACATGGCCGATCGGGCAGGGTTTCATCTTCTGGGCACGCTCAAAGACCGTCTCTATTTTCTGTTCGACTCCCCATTCGTGGATCTTCTCAGAGAAGGGATTCCCGCTCTTCGTTCTTCCTTCTTTTTTTGCCTCTTCACTCATAGTTGCCTCCAATGGTAACGTTGTTTTATCCTTTTCCAAGGCCGAAATCGATTGTCTCGACCCTTCCTCTCCTTTGTTCTATATGATCGAAGCCATCCCCAATGCAGGATGTCCTACCTGTGTCAGGTGTTCGACCAGTTTTTCAGAATCCTCACAGATCGACTCATCAGCGATTTTGTCGAGGAGGTCCGGAACGCCGGCAGCCTCAGCAGTCTTTTTGAAATCCTCGGCGATCCTCTCTTTCAGCGCCTTCGGCATCCAGACGATCCTGCTGACGCCTCCGTCGCCAAAAAGGAACTTCTTGCTCGATATGAAGTTCACCCCGATGCCCATAAAACCTGGGGTCTGCGCCCCTCCGCCAACGGTGCCGGCAAGGGTCGAGAACTTCATTCCGATCGGTGTCATTCCGGTATGGCCCCTATGGACGATCATGACGCCGTTTGCCTCGGGGATGATCGCAACGATGCACTCGAAACATCCGCAGGAGGTCATCGGATTTTCCATAATCGTGTAGAGGTTCAGTGTTTCAACGGCATTGCCCGTCGCCTTTTTGAGATATTCGTCTGCTCCGGTGTAACGGCCATATTTTGGATCGATGCATTCACCCTTTGCGATGGGCTGATTGCCGCCGGTGGGGTCTATCTCATAGGCTGCCTTGCCGTCAAGCCAGTTGTAAGCGCCGCAGAGCCCGAGTCTTTCCGGTGTTATGACGCAGACGTGGCTCGGCGCAAAAGACTGGCAGAGAAGGCATGAGTAGAAGGTGTCGACCGCTTCGTCAGTAAGGCTCCCGAGCCTCGTGTCACGCTCCCGGTAGGCATGCCTCGCCTCTTCGAGTTTCTCCTTCACATCCTTCTCGTCAATGAAGAGTGTGACCTGGACCTTATCGACAATGGATTTGAAACGGTGATGGGTCATCGTAGCATTGAGGATACCGAGGTGTTCAAGGGTAAATCCCTCGTTCTTTGCGGCGTTGCTGATTCTTATCCAGTTGATGTCGCGCTGGCCCATGTGCCAGACGCCCTGGGCCTCATTGATGTTGTGATGGATCTTTCTCTCTATAACGGATTCAAAGTCCTTCTGCATCTTTCTTCCGGCGACCTCGATGAGGATGCCGAGGGGGAGTTGGCCGCCCTTTTCAAACCGCTCCTGCCAGTTGTCTCCGGCAACAATGACCTTATTGTCTTCTATCTCATCCATCTCCCTCATCCTGACCCATTCAAAGGCCGGTGTCCTCTGACCGCCGAACTCGATGAAGGTGTCTTCCTTCCTGATCCTCTCGCCTTCGAAGGCAGGGCCGTAGGCGACAGGGATCGGCGGCTTCTCGACCGTGATCTTCAGTCCGCGCATCTCAATCGCCTTCTGGACAATCTTCGTATGGTCGAGTTCCTTGTCCACTTCTTCGTACGTGCATACTCCCGTAGGATGAATAACGGGGATGTCGGTATCGGCTATTGCGGGGAATCCCATGTTTATGGCGCCTGCGCCGGTCGTCCATATAATGTCATTAAGGGGACCGAGGACGATCGCAAAGGCAAAGACCCTGTCTTTCTGGTACATAAGGTGCGCCTTAAAGTCACCGGGCTTCTTGCCTCCGAAGATTAGAGATGCCCTAATCGCCCAGTCAAGGGCGTAGAGCGTGTGCTCGGTGTCGGGACCGAGAGGTACAATCCTTGTATCCCAGCCGAGCTCAACACCTTTTCTCAGGAGCTGTTTTGTAACGCTGTTTCCGTTGACGTTTCCGGAAAGGAAGGTCAGGATGTTCTTTTCCTGGAGCTCCCTGACGATATTCACCGCAATGTCATCAGTGGGAGCTGCGCCGATAATCGCTGCAAAACCGGGCATGGTGCCGTCGACAAGCTGTATGCCGAGATTTCTCTGAATCGTGTCTGATATGAACCCGTTGTAAACGTAGCCTGTCTCCGTGTCTTTGCACGGTTCGAGGCCGTAGATATATCTGATAGCGAGTATGATCTCTTCTGCAAAGAGGGTTGCCATCCCCGAATCAAGGGCTTCGCCCAGATAGGGCTTCCAGACATGTTCTATAGGTTCCTCGTGCTGAAGTTCCTTGGCAAAGCCAAGGGCCACCTTCATGTCTCCGAGGGTCTTCACCGCAAAGCCCGTCATCGCCAAAATCATCGGGAGCTGGAAGGCGGTGTCAGCAAACTCAAAGGTGAAGTCCTTCCCTTTCTCTGCTATAACTTTTTCGAGCATCTCTTCGGCCTGCGCCACGAGCCTGTTGGCACCTCGTATAGCCGCAGTTGCAATTAACTTGGACATGCTGACCTCCTGTTTTTTTATTTTATACTATAACAAGTATGTTACACAATTTCAATTTCGACCGTCACCCTTGTCGGGGAGATATTCCTGCTATCCCCGTAACTTTAGGAATGCAGGCAATGCATTCGCCTCCCTCGGTCCGACAGTCACCTTCCAGCCGGAGAGCTTCTCCTCAACAGAGCCGCTCAGGATCGCCACATATCCCGGAAGGATAAGTTCCCTGTGCTTTATCTCGTTTTCTACGCCGCTTTCCTGGATGAATTGCGCTATCTTTGAGGCAGTAAATTTTCCTGCCGCCCATGCCGTAAGAACGGACAACCCCTCGCAGTCCATGACCGCCAGCCTGCTCGGCACCTTGCTGTTTTCAACTTCACCGGAGACGATAAAGTAGGTGAGAGAGAAATTCGTGGTTATCATCAATGGTGAATCAGGGGTAGGTTCTCCGATCTTGTAGATCTTCTGTTCGACCTGCATCGGCACCTGTGGGTCGGTATAGACATTCTGCCTCAGAGTAAAGAGGGCAAGGTTTTTCCATCTGTCGACACTACTCATCACGATGATCGAGGAATATTTTGCGACGCCGAGAGCTGCGATAAGGAGCTCAGCCATACTGTCGTCCCTCTCGGCAAAGGTTATCACCGGGTATCCAAGGGCCTTGAAGTTTTTCTTGATCGCGGCGCGGCGAATGAGAGTATTGTCTCTGATAATTTCCTTTGCACTCCGCGCTCCGGAATCAATGACGATATCATCGACGCCGAGACCTTTTATCTTTTCGGTCAGTGTCGAGAGCGCATCGAGTCCATCCGCCCTCACACCGAGGGAAGTCTTGTAAGTCTTCGCAAGGACTGCCATGGCCTCGGCGTTTGATCCGTCAGCACCGTAAAGAAGAGTCTTCTTGTCCCCGACGACCTTAAGGGCAGCCTCGGCTGACGCGGGATTGCCTGTGGATATGATTAAGGGGACCGCAGGGGCCTTTGAGGCGACAGCTTTCACAACACCCTCAAATTTTGAAGCGTCGTTCGACGAGTTCGTTATGCATATTGCGTCGATCCTCAGTTTCTGGCCGACCCTGTCGATCTCGGATGATAGAACACCATCGACAGTCCTGTTGATCTCATCTTCAGGCATCGAATCCTTTACCTCAACAGCAAAGACCGCAGGGTTAACGAACTTCTTCTCGTGTCTGAAGAGGACCGTCTCTTCACCCATCTTGACAGCCTTGTCTCCCGTACCGAGGGTTATCGGCCTGACAGGGGGAGCAGAAGCCTCACCCAACAACTTCTTCGCCTCTTCTGAAACGTCAGGGCACGCATCAAGAGACGCCTGCCTCTGGGCGAGCTTCATAGCAAAGGCAAGACATGTTGGATGTCCGCATTTTTTGCAATTCGTCTTTGGAAGTAATTTAAATATCTCTACACCGGTGAGAGCCATATCCTTCCTCCCTTACATTAACTCGTCAATGAATTTTTCGACTGATTTTACCGCTGCCGGATGCCTCATGATCAGAAGCTCAGCTCCTGCAACAAGCAGCGCTCCTGCCGTAGTCGTCTCCCAGGCAATGCCCCTCTCCTCAAGAGAACCCCAGAGGGGAAGGTCGGCCTCGGGAGCCTGGGTTTCCTTGACCTTCCACACGTACATCCCGACATCACCAAGCATGGGAGGCTGCATCGTCGCGTCATTCTGCGTAAGCGCTGCAAGCCGTATCCTCTCCATGACGGAATACGTATATTCAACGCCGTATCCTAGGGCAGAGCACATCGGGTCGGTTATGAGCCGCTCTTTCTCGAAGCCCATCTGGGTTATGAGAATGTTGAGCTGCTTTGAGAGGTTGATGTCGAGCTCTGACATCGCGATGAGCTTGTGATTGTTCGCCATTGCCGCAGCGGCGATCGTCTTGTAGTTGGCTTCCTGTGCCTTCCCGATAATGCAATTCTTGTCCTTGGCTGCCTCTGCAGCCGCAACGAGCACAGAGGAATCCTTCTCGGAACTGTTGCTGCCGAGGATGATGAGAGGGACTTTGATAGCGGCAAGGACGTCCTTTACTGTTTTGGCAGCGTCCTCGGGAGAACGGTTTTCCCTGTCCGGATGTGTACCGATAAGCCTGAGGGCTATTGCCTTTGCCTTCAGTTCGTTCTGGCAGTATCCGGCCCACGTGACGGGGTCGCCCGAAACGCTTGCATAGACATTCTTCACAGTCTCAGGCCAGTCATCAGGAGGAATGTCTTGGATCTCAAAGGCTATGAGAGGTCTGTTCGGGACATTCCCTTCAAAAGAATGGAAGGTCAGTACGTTCTCTCCGCCGAACTTGGCGGGGTTATCGGTTCCTATGGTAACCTCAAAAACCTTGCCCGGATACGTCTCTGTCGGAGCAGCAAAAGCCATGTTCTACCTCCTAAGAATTAAGGATACGATTAAGGTCAAGATTAAGATTCATTAAACACGATGGCTTAACCCCAACCCTCGTCTCCATGCATTTACATTTCCAGATAGGAATGGGCGTACAGGGTCCTGCCCGTGATCACATCAACGGTCTTGATGACCTCGGCCATTTCATGGGCGTCAGCAATCGCCGCTGTCAGGCCGGCTTCCATGAGCAGCAGGAAAAAGTACTTGTTCAATATCGGCCTCAGTGTTTTGGGACAGCCGTTCGATATATTGCTTAAGCCCACCACGGTCTTCATGGGCGGATCGTTCAATTCCTGGAACATCTTTATGGACTTTATAACGTGGAGGGCATGGTCCTGGGAGGTCGCTATCTGCAGGACGAGGGGATCAAGGTAGAGGTCTTCGAGAGGAACGCCGCACTCCATCGCCCTAGCCATGATTTCTGCCGCTATCCCTGCCCTCTCTTCGGCATCAGCGGGAAGGCCACCCTTTCCAACGGTAAGTCCGATGACCTGGGCATGATACTTTGCCCCCAGCTCAAGGATAGGGAATCGTTCAGGGTCGTTCGAGGTGGAATTGATCAATGGCCGGCCCCACTGGTTATTATGTACCTTTAATCCAGCCTCAATCGCCTTGAAATTCGTCGTATCGAGACAGACGGGAAGGGAGACAACCTCCTGAATAGTCGTGACCATCCATTGCATCAGGTCTTCTCCTCCGTCCTCAGCAGGTCCTATGTTGGCGTCGATCATTCCAGCCCCCTGCTTCCACTGGGTCGTCGCGATTTCCTGGATAGGCCCCTTGTCCTTCTTCATCATAGCCTCTCTGACCCTCTTGGCTATGATGCTCAATTTCTCTCCGATAATAAACATTCCTCTCCTCCTTTCAAGAATATAAGCTTTATTAATCCGAGGATTAACAATCTTAATCAATTCTTCCACAAAAGTAAAGATTTTTCCGACACGGATCACTTCAGAGTCAAGGCACCAAATAAACAGATTATGCTCCCAAGAGCTCTTCGTCCCAACAGCTGCTCCCAATGATCGAAAGAGTCGAAAACCTTCCCAACCTCAATGTGAAGGAAGCATCACTGATGCTCTCCTTGCTCAGCAGATGGATGAGCGGAGCACGAGGAAACGTCCACTACCGGCCAATGATAAGGATAACAAAGATTTAAGAAGATTTCCATAGCTCATCTAATAAGTCTTATAAGATTATTTTATGAACTCATAATTATCAGGTCCTTTCTCTTTGGTGGGAGCTTTTCGGTCCTGAGGAGATGATTTACCTCCCTCCCTATGTGATGGAAATTTGCCCGGAGGAAACGGCAAAGACAGGATAAGCGATACTCGAAGATGTGGCTTGCTACGGGATCTGTAATGAATTGAATATGCTGAATACGGCTCTTACTGATTTCGCATCTTCGGGCAGGTTCATCACAGGCCTGCCCTCAAGATCATAAGTGAAGACGAGTTTATCCTGCGGCACTAGGCCGGCAACATGGATTCCAAGGTTCTCGGCCATTCTACTCAGTTCTTCCCCTTCATGTCCGGTCACCCTGTTTATGAAAAGGACCCTCTTGTCAATCTCGAGCCGGAGTTCGTCTACGAGGTCATAGATACGCTTGGCAGTCTGTATCCCCTTCACCGTTGGGTCGCTCACAATGATCAGGAGATCGACCTTGTGCGTTGTCCTCCTGCTGAGATGCTCCATGCCGGCTTCATTATCGATGACCACGTAGGGATAGGTCTCGGAGAGTTTATCGGTATACTTTCTGATCGTATTGTTGGCAGCACAGTAGCAGCCGGGACCTTCCGGTCTTCCCATGACCATGAGATCGAATCCCTTTGCCTCTATGACTGATTGTTGGACCTGGTAATCGAAAAGCTGCTCCATACTCATGCCGCCGGGCCGCTCCCCTCCGCCCCGGATGGCTGCAAGAGACTCCTCACGGAGTTTTCCGATTGTAGCGTGCACCTTGATGCCGAGGGCCTCGTTGAGGCATGAGTTGCTGTCGGCATCAACGGCCAGAACCGGACCTCTCCGGTTCTTCAGGAGATATTTGACGGTAAGGGCTGCGGTGCTTGTCTTGCCCGTCCCACCCTTTCCTGCGAAGGCAATTACGTACGCCATGAACTATTATACATAAGAAACAAAAAAAAAGAGGAACAGTGACTCCAATGGGGCACCGTCCCTCTTTACTCATCATTAGCAGCCTTCTACTGCCTTTTTCTTTGGTGCTGCCTTTGTCGCCACGCCATCCTTGACAGTGACTTCGTCGCCGACCTTCAGGTCCTTCGCGGACTTCACGTCAACGGTAACTTCCTTGTCTTTTGTCTTGATGGTGAGCTTGTTGCCGTCTATCTTCGTGATCTTGCCCATCACCGGTTCTGCAGCAAAAGCGAGGCCGACAACCCCAAGGGTGAATATCACGGCCACGAGTAAAGCGATAATCTTTTTTGTCATCATCTCCTCTCACCTCCTTTCAGTCTCTGAATTCTCCCCAAAGCATCTACAAGTATCATGCCAGCCGATATCCCCTATTGCAAGAGGCCTATCACCACACAAATATTCCCATTTCAGCAAGCCTTCCCTTTTTCAGGAGAGCTCAACCGCTAATCCTGCATCGGCTTTATGAACAGGAAATAGGTCATCGTCCAGTTGCCGAGGATGATAAAGATCGTCGCAACAATGCTTTGCAGGGCCAAGGCCGACATACCTGTCAGCGAGTGTCCGACAGTTCAGCCGCCGGCTATGGCAGCGCCGAAGCCCATCACAAGGCCGCCGAGAAAGACCCTGATCAATTCATCGACCTGCTTTGGCGCGGTCCACTTGAACTCGCCAAGTCCTTTTGAGCTGAGGTACGCCCCTATCGGAACACCTATCACGTAAAGGGCGCTCCACGAAGCCACACCGACACCGAAGAGATTGAATACCACGTCATTTTTTGCACCGCTGTTGCCGACGAGGACAAACATGAGGAACTCAGCAAGAGGGCCTGAGAAGGACAAGCCCCTTGCCCGGCCGCCCCACTGGTATGATGCCCACCATGCCACAACAACCAATACTCCGACGAGCAACCCGCCGACAGACCATGACCAGCCCTTCTTCGGCCCTTTGCCAAAAGGCTTTCCCTTCAGCACAACAGGGATGATGATAGCAGCGACGACGGCGATAACGACCCATTTCACCGTCATACCGCCGCCGACGAGGTCCCACAGGGCAGGGCTGGTTATAGCATCCTCACCCTGGCCGATCGAAACCTTGAATTGCTTGATGATCTGTGCAAGGGGTTTCAGGGGGCCATGCAAGGTTGCGATCAGAGATACACCGAAACCAAAGGTTGCTATGACAGCGGCAAACTGGCCTTCACCCTGTTTGTAGAGCACGCCACTTCCGCACCCGCCGGCCATAACAATGCCGACGCCGAAGATGTAGCCGCCGACAATAGCGGCAAGAGGGGCAAAGGCCTGACGAGTCAAACCGTCTTGACCCATGAACCCGAATTGCTCTAGGAGATTGGAACCGATCACGGCCACCAGGAGAGCCAGAAGCCATGAACGAAACAACGTAAGGTCATTAACAAAGATCACGTCTCTGAATGCTGAGTTCATTCAATATCTGCCGCGCTGGAGAACAAAGCCGAAGAGAGTGCCTACCAGGAGCGCACTCAGTACCGTAATGATACTCGCTGTCGCTACCTCTTCCATTCACTACACCTCCTCATGGTATTTGCGGCCACTCCATGGGCCCTCATTCTTCTCAGCGGTGGCCTATCGCAGGAGTCGAGGACTCCTGGTAATCTCAGCTAGTATGGCAGCACGTGGTCGTACTGCAACAGTCTCTCCGCAATCTCCTCTACAGGTATAACCTCACCCTGTCCATTCTCATCATAATTTGTATAGACCTTAAGGCCCATCTCTCTGATCATTTCGAGGCCGAATCTCACCTCTTCCGTATCTGCCAATCTTCTGTCAAGGATAAAGATATTCACATCATCGTTCAGAATAGTCAACCCGATGCCCATTCGTAAAGCCTCAGCCTGTCGGTCCCTGACGATGACAGCAATTCTCTTCATCGACATAAAAGATAATAGAAAGGAGACAAAAAAGACAATAAAAAAGCCTTATCAATCAATAAATCGGGTTTATGAACATGACGGTGAAAGAACTTCCTGTAATCCTTGTTTCGCCGAACAACCCCATCTAATCTTCACCCTCCTCATTCGGCTGACCGGATGAGAGTACTCCTGAATCTTCAAATTCAGAGGCCGTTGTTTCGTACCGTGCCTGACACTCGATACAGCGGAGAGCAAAGGGCATGGCATTCAATCTTCCAACAGGAATTTCTTCCCCGCAATCCTCGCAGATCCCGTAGGTACCGTCCTCGGCCCTGAGGAGGGCTTTTTCTATCGCCTTGAGCTGTGTGCGGTGACGACCTAATCTTGCAGCCTGCATCACATCCCTCCACGCCATGTCTGCCAGGTCTGCATCATCATGACCGCCGTTATAGTTGTCTCCCTCCTTCAGGATTTGACCGATCTCCGTCTTCGCTTCCCGGATAATCTCCTGCCGCATGAGCATGAGTTTTTTTCGTACGCCTTCAAGCCTGTCATCTTTCTTTTTCATGTCGCTCCTCTTTATCTCTCTTCCCTTCTTCGTTTGCGCCACATTCTATTATAAAGAATCTCGTCAAAGATCTTCTCGATGATCTTCTCTTCTCCGGAGGTCAGCACGTCCCGGCGCTCCATATTTTTATTCCCTCTCTTTACATATCGAAAGGCGCATGCAAAAACTTAAGCAGCATCAGTCTCGGCCCTTCAATCGATGAGACACATGAGTCGTGAATTCGCCCAACAACTTGTATCTTGAAGACCCGTTTGGTATTCTGACCTTGAATAGGAAGTCCCTTTTGATCATCTCATGGCGGCCCGATGCCCCATGGAGATCAACACATTGACACAACACATTGACGTGAGGAGGAGAGATATGAAGAAAGAAATGTACACGGCGATCGTCCTTCAGGGCGGCGGCGCCCTCGGCGCATACGAATGCGGCGTCATGAAGGAGCTCTATGAGTCCAGGGGCCCAAACTTTAAGCCTGACGTTATAACAGGGATATCCATAGGGGCTATCAATGCCGCGATCCTTGCCGGTTCCGAGAATCCGGCCGCGACTCTCGAACATGTCTGGCGTGAAGGCTTTTCGCTGCTCACACCCCTGCCTGCCTTTCTTGAAGCGACATACGAATCGCTCATACCACAGAAGGTGCAGCAATATCTCTCCGCTCTGGGCAACGAAAGCATGTACCGCTTGCGGCCTGAATACTATTGCAGCCCCGTCTTTGCCCCGTTCTTCACGAGCAGTATCTATGACACCTCCCCACTCCGTGCAACACTCGAGACCGTGGTGGACCTGAACAGATTGAACAGGGACTGCCAGGTAGTCGTGACGGCGGTGAATGTCGAGACCGGCAAGGCCGCGATATTTGGGAACAGACTCAGCATGAACGGCGGGGTCACCTTTGACAACGAAGACGGCCTCTCCATCGACCACGTCATAGCAAGCGGGAGCCTGCCGCCGGCATTCCCGATGACCGAGATCAAACAGAACTTTTACTGGGACGGAGGCCTCCATTCGAATACTCCCCTTTCAGAGGCAATCAATTGTCTCGAAAGGTGTAAGGCGGGTTCCCTTGACGTAAGGCGGGAACTTATCATTGTCGAGCTCGTCCCCATGGAGGGCGAGAAGCCGGGGAACATCGAGGAAGTCATGAGCCGCTTTTTTAATATCATCTTTGCCAGCAAGCTCAACCTCGACGCGAAATTGTTTTCGCAGTATTCGGATTTCGTGGATCTTGCCGGGCATCTTGACGTTCTTTTAAGGGCGATAGAGGCCGACGATGACCTCAGAAAGAAAGTGGACAAGGCCCTCTCCTCCAGCGGGAGTAGCATCACCGTTAATGCGATTCGCAACCATGCCGGATACAAGGAGCTCATGGATCACAGGAGGATTGATGCATTCACATACGTTCCCTTTACCGCCGGTCATGCACTGAGAAACGCTTCAGACTTCTCCAAGGGTTCCATAGAAGCACGGATCGAGGCAGGGCAACAAGAGGCCAGAAAACAGAAGATTGGCGAACATCATTTCCTCAAAAGAGCCAGTGCGTAACGTGACAAAAGAAAGGATGCCTTTGAGAAACCATGAGACAGCGGAATCCAGGTAAAAACTGCAGCGAGAGACCCTTACCTGTCCTTCATACTCGCCTTGACCATATCGAGGTACTGAATAAACATCTCAGGTTCGATGTTCTCGACAAAGCAGAGCCTCTTGCCGCGGGGGTCCTTGACAATATTTCCCTTTGAGTCCATGAAAAGGAGAAGGCAGTCCTTTTTGTAGTCGTATTGCTCGCCGAGCTTTTCCTCCTCCCGAGTAAGTGCCTTTGTGAGGTCGACCCGTATCGGTACAAAATCCTTCATGATCTTCTCCGCAATGGAGGGTTCATCATAAACAGCCTTCTGAAGCATCTCGCACCGGGGACATCCCTTGCCGAAAAAGAAGTCCACGATCATGGGCTTGTTCTCCTTTTTCGCCATCTCCCTGCCCTCCTCCAACGACAGCCACTGAATCCCGTTTGCTGCAAAGGTGAGAGATGCCAGAATCACAACAACGGCTGCTGCCAGGATGCTCGTCTTTTTCATGGTACGTCTACCTCCCCCTCAGAAATTCATCTATCCTTCTCAGGACCTCTTCTACCTGTATCATAGTCATACATTCAACGGTTTTGCAACTCATCCTGTAGCATGGCGAGCAAGGGAGATCGCTCTGAATGATGGTATGGTTGCTGCCGTAAGGGCCTGTCCTCAGAGGATTGGTGGATCCGAAGAGCGCGAAGACACGGACACCAAGGGCTGCCGCTATGTGCATGGGGCCTGTGTCGTTACAGACCATAAGGCGCGCGGACCGGATGACCACGACAAGGTCCCTCATGTCCGTTTTTCCCGTGATCGAGATAGCCTTCCCTCTTGATTCGCTCACGAGTTCGGCGGCAAGGTGGAGGTCGCTCTTGCCCCCGATGACAACCGTCTTGAACGGTAACTGGGATGCAAGTTCCCCGAATCTCTTGGCAGGCCACCGTTTTGTAGCGCCCCGCGCTCCTGGAGCCATCACCACGTAATCGCGGGAAGCCTGCTCCGATGACGGAAGGATTTCTTCCAGTGACTTAAGAGGCTTTGGGAAAGGAAATCTCACCCTCGAAATGTCACATCCAAGGTACGCCGCTATCTTGAGATACCGGTCGACGGCGTGAATGTCGCTGTACAATCCTCCTTCGACGGCATCGGTGTAGAAAATCGTGCTACCCTCCCTCGCGTCGCTAAAACCGAGACGCACAGGGGCATTCGAAGCTCTCGCGATAAAACCGCTCCTGAAAAGTCCCTGAAGATCGACGGCGGCATCAAACCTCTCCGCCCTCAATCCGTCAAAGAGGCTCCGTAATTCCCGAACGGAACTCTTCACCTTCGATATCTTCTTCCACGCATCTTTATCGAGTATCCAAAGTTTCTTGATAAAGGGATGACCTTCGAGGATGCCCTCAAAGCCTCTTGCCACGACCCAGTGTATCTCCGCGGCAGGAGAAGACCGTCTCACTGCAGCGAGGACGGGCAGACTGTGAACGATATCACCGAGGGAACTCGGCTTTATGATGAGGATCTTCTTAAATGCAATCATGGGACACGATAAGGTCCACTGCCTCTTTTAGATTGGCAGCGACGGAATCAGCAAAGCTTGATGTATCCTGTTGACCGGTCTTCACGAGTATACCCCTGGAGCCGACAGCCCTGGCAAGGAGCATGTCTGCGTCCTTGTCTCCGACAACATAGGATTCTCTGAGATTGATCTTATGCCTTGCACGGGCAGCAATAACCATTCCCGGCTCAGGCTTTCTGCACGGGCAATGGTCATCAGGATGGTGGGGGCAGTAAGAGAAATCGTCAAATCCGCAGGTCTCGACAAAGAGCCTGTTCACCTCTTCGACAAAAGACCTCTCCACGATCCCTCTTGCAATACCTGACTGATTGGACAGGCCGATCAGAAGAAAACCTTTCTCCTTCAGACGCCTGAGGTTTGCTATCTCAGGAAAGACCTTGAAGTCATCCCAGGAATTCAGATAGCCGGCGTCCCTGCAGAGTGTCCCGTCCCGGTCAAGGAAGACCGCCTTCTTATGCGGGAGTAATCTCCTGGTCTCGATATAGACATCATCAGAAGATATGGACCACATGCATTTCATATCCTCGCTCTTGCAGGTCCGTTCAAAGCAGGGGCTGCAATCGAAGTCGTTCCTGAGCACAGCGGACCGATGATCAGCATACCCTGTCAGTTCTGGTGCCGTCGAGCCGAATATCGTCACGAGAGGAGTCCCCACTCCATAGGCAATATGCATCGGCCCCGAATCATTCGTAACAAGGACATCGCACTCCGAGATCAAGGAAATGAGCTCCCTGAGGGTTGTCTTGCCGGCGAGAAAGAGTTTATGATCGATGATGCTCTTATCGATCTCCTCTGCAATGTCGGTCTCCTTCTTTCCCCCGAAGATCACGACGCTGCCGCCCGTATCCCTGATAAACCAGTTCGCCACTTCAGCAAAGCGCTCAGGGAACCACCTCTTTGCAGAGCCATACGAGGCCCCCGGGTTGATTCCGAGAACCGGTCTGCTCAGTGTGGCAAGTCTTTCCCTTGCCGAGAGCCTTTCGTCGAGTGTCAAAGGAATCCACGGCTCAGTGCGCTCAGCGTTCATCCCCATCGCCCTCAGGAGGTTGAGATAATAGTCGATATGATGCCCTTTCCTGTCTTCATGGTTGAAGGGGACCGGTTTCGTCAGGAGGAAGCCGCGTCCGTCCCTGTCGTATCCGATCCTCTCAGGAACTCCTCCGAGGAACGTAATGAACGCTGCATCAAAGGCGTTCTGAAAAAGAATCGCCCTCGAAAAACCCCTTTTCCTCAGCAGGCGGGCGAGCTTTATCTTTCCGATCAATCCCCCGAATCTCTCGTCGTACAAGAGAACCTCGTCAATATCACGGTCTGAATCAAAGAGAGGTGAAACGGAAGGTTTCACGAGGAGAGTCAGTCCTGCGTCTGGATAGGCCCTCTTGATCGCCTTCAGCGCAGGCATCGACATAACGGCATCGCCGACCCAGTTGACTCCCCGCACAAGGATTTTTTCTGACATACTGTACTGTAGCACAAAAAGGCGGGTCTTCGATTCTCTGGGGCAGGATTCACGGTCATTGACCTGTGCGCTTACGCTGAACGCAGCCTTTTCGTTCGTGAGGATGGCGGGGGTGCTTAACAGAATCATCAGGAGCACGGGCCCTCCGAAGGAGCGCCCGTGCTCCTGATTTGCTTCAAGGCCTATCTCTTCAGGTTTACGACCTCCTGCATAAGTTCATCGGTCGTCGTGATGATCCTCGAGTTTGCCTCGAATCCCCTCTGGGCCGAGATCATATTGACGAACTCCTGTGCGAGATCAACATTACTGAGTTCAAGGGAGTTCGATACGATCGACCCAAGCCCGGAAGTGCCGGCTGCCCCTACGAGCGGCTGCCCTGAATCATAGGTTTGGGCATAAAGGTTCTTTCCGAGTTTCGTCAAAGCGGTGGGCGCAACGAACTTCGCGAGGGCAACTTGGCCAATCGTCCTTGTCTGACCATTCGTAAAGACCCCGGTTATTCTCCCGTCTTGCGAGATCGACACATTCTTTAAAGATCCCGCCGAATAGCCATCCTGAGTGAGATTGATGACCGCAGAACTTGATGCGAACTGGGTCGTACTGTCCAGCCCGGTGCCTGCAGGGGTTTCACCCGTCCCTGTTCCATAATTGAAGGTTATCGCTTGAGGAGATGTGACAGAGCCTCCAAAATCGAAGTTTATGGCCGTGCCGCTGTTGTCGTCAGTGAGCGAACCGTCTTTTCCGAAGGTGAGGTCCTGGGTTCCTGCCTCGACGAGCTGGCCGGGATTCGCAGGATCGTCATGAACATAATGCACAGTCCAGGCGTTATCGGCCGTCTTCACGTAATAGAGCGTGACATCATGCGCTCCGCCCTGAGAATCGAAGACAGATATCGTATTTGAGAAATTGTAGTTCGCAGGAGTCGTCGGGGGTGTGCCCAGGGTGAATGCAGCGCCAGGCACTTGAGCGGTCGCATCGAGATTCACCGCTACTGTTGCTGAAGAAGTTGCGCTTGCAACCGACTGGGTCGTCGCCATCTTAAGATCACCTAACGTGCCGGTAATGTTACCGGTGGCATCAGCCTGAAAACCCTGGAGCACGAGACCGTCGGGATTGACGATATTCCCGTCCTTGTCAAGAGAGAACTGGCCCGCCCTTGTATAGTAATTTGCCCCATTCTCGTTCACGATAAAGAAACCGTCCCCGTCAATGGCCATGTCCAGGGCACTCGATGTCGTCTCAAAGGAACCCTGTGTGAATTGCGGGTTGACACTACTTACGAGCACACCGCGGCCCACCTGTGCCGACCCTGAAACGCCGGCGAGGGTCTGGCTTAGCACGTCACCAAAGGCCACGGTGCTCGCCTTAAAGCCCACCGTATTCTGATTCGCGATATTGTCCCCGATAACCGATAGCGACGTACCATTCGCATTCATTCCGCTTACTGCCGTGTAAAGTGTTGTTAACATATTAGGTTCCTCCGTTAATCTCTTTGATGTCGCTAAGTTGAACCTTTGTCTTCCCGTCGATGACAAGGTACGTTACGTTATTATCATAGGAAATGCCGGTGACCGTTCCATCTGAGGTGGCCGTGGCATTGAGCGCGTTCCCGCTGGCATCGACGGCATCCACCTTCACCGTATATTGCCCGTCGGGAAGCGTTTTCCCTGTGGAATCTTTCCCGTCCCACGTATAGCTCCCCTCTCTTGATTTCTGGGGGCCGGCGTCAATTTCCCTGACGAGATTTCCATTGGTATCGTAGAGTGAAAGCTTCACTTTTGCCGCGTCCTGGGGAAGAGTATATGCGATCTGAGCCGTACCTTTGAGAGCCACACCATTCCCTGAAATCTTCACCTTCTTTCCGATCAGTCCTGCAGTAAGGGTATTCTGGAGTGAATTCTGATACGTGAGCATATCCTTCATCTGGCTGCTGAGGTTCGTCAGCTGCTCGAGGCTGCCGAACTGTGCGAGCTGGGCTGTGAAGTCGGTGCTGTTCATAGGACTCATGGGGTCTTGATATTGCAGCTGCGTCACAAAGAGCTTCAAAAAATCGTCCTTGCCGAGTGTCTTTGCAGCGCCGCTTACCTGAGCTGCGGGCTGACTGTTGCTTACTGCTGAAACATCCATAGTTCCTCCTTTCCTCTTCAGATATATAGGTTAATAAGTCCCTTGCCGGCATTCATACCCGTCCCATACGTCACGGCCGATACCTCTTGGGAATCCCCTACCCTTCGGTCAGTACTTTCCTGTGATGCCCTGCCCTTTAATGCGCCGCTCCCCGCCTCCTGCCCGTCTCTCAGGGAGACCGAAAAACCTCCGACGGCGATGCCTTCGTTCAGAAGAGAATGAATAATCTGCTCGACGTTCTTCTCGATGAGGCCTCTTACGGCGCTGTCGGACACATTGATCTGAGCATTTACTATTCCCCTGTCAAGGCTGAGATTGATGTTGAGCTTTCCAAGGCCCTCAGGTTCAAGGGTGACGGCAAGGGTATTGCTGTCCTTCATCACATAGACCCGGTTATCGCCGAGATCAGAGGCCGTTGACTTTGCCGCTCCCGGCGCCGGAATCTCAGGGCGGCTCGCGGGCTGACTCACAGCCTCGTTGTGCGATGCGGGAGCAAAAGGAGTGGTTCCCGAAGCATAATCACCCTGATCATGGAGGGCACTGGTGTTGGCCTTTTCGTAAGGGGCGCCCTCTATCGTGTCGGTCCCCTTTGAATTCTGAGGAGTCAAGATTTCAATCCCGCTGGTCTCTTCTTTCCCTCCTTCCCTGTCCTGAGGTTGCAGATGAGCACTCTTGGCAATCTGTGCGGTTTCAATCTTTCCATTCCCGACATCATCGTGCACGATCGCTTCATTCTTTCCATCTTTCGCCGGGGCGTCGGAATTCGCCACGGTCTTTTTCAGGTACAACGGAAAAACCTTATCGTCGCTGTTCTCTGTCGTTGACTGGAGAGGCGAGACTCCTTTGTTGGATTGCGCTTCTCCTGCGGCTGACGCCATTGCCTTTTGCATCTGGACGTCGGCCTTTTCAGTCGACTCACCTCCCTTTCCCGTGGTAAGAATGAAACCGGAGGAAGCCTTATCAATAATTGCCCCATCATCTTTGGCATCAGACACCGACAAAGGAGTGGTCTCTGTCTCGGTCCCGGCAGTATTACCGATAATGCTCTTCAGTATCGCCAGAAGAGCAGGATTCACGTGAGACATCCCCCCTCCTCCGTCCTTGTCGGTCCCCGGGGTTTTTGGGCCCTGTGGCGGGGCATCATCGACTGAAGGATTACCTCCCTGTCCTTCTCCCCCGGTCGTCTTCCCCGCCTCCAGCAATTTTACTAAGGACTTAAGGACATTACCGAAACCCGAATCTGCCTCTCCGCGTCCGGCGAGACCTGATACGCTGTTACCGACGCTTCCTTCACTATCCTGTAACGGCGGGCTCTGAAGTCCTTTCTGTCCCTGTGCAGCCGGTGCTTCTGAAGGTATAGCAGCAAACATACGGCACGAGAAAAGCAACTCTTATGCCACGAAGAAGGGACAGATATGTCAGCGTGAAAGGAACGGAAAATTCACGGAAGAAGAGAAAAGGGACGGTCCATTGCCCTCCTGTGGAGAACGTGAAAATGAAAAACTTTCTCGATGGAGGAAAAATTTTCCGGTCAGTCCTCGCCACAGAGGCTCACTCTCTGCGAAGAAGCGGATGTCGGTCCTCGGTGAGAAAACGGATGAATTGATGTAAACTGCGGTGACGAGAGAGTAAGGGTTATCGCATCAGATGCGATCATCGTAATGCATGATGATAGGGCTGTAGCCCTCTTCGGCAAGGGTCTTTGCGAAGCGAAAGGCATTCCCCCTTCCGGAAAACTTTCCGATCCGGACCCGGTAAAATGTGGAATTGTCAATCACGGTCTCGGCGATGAAGACACCCTTGTACTTCAGGTCGAGTCCGTCTTTCAGGTGTTGCGCATTGTCGAGCTCCCTGAATGAGCCGACCTGTATGGTGAAAGGAGAGGATGTTCCTCCCCCTGCTGGCAGGTACCGAACCTCTTTGACATACGCCGAATCGCGACCGAGTTCCTCGATCCTCACAATGGCTGTTCCAGGTCCGATAAGATCAATCTCCTTTGCGGCTGCATAGGAGAGATCAATATCCCTGCCGGAAATAAAGGGCCCCCTGTCGTTAACCGTACATTGAACGGATTTCCCCCCCGCAATGTTTGTGACCTTTACCATAGTCCCGAAGGGATATTCCCTGTGGGCACAGGTCAAGGCATTCATGTCGTATCTCTCTCCCGACGCAGTCTGCCTGCCCTGGAACTCATGGCCATACCAGGAAGCGACAAGAGTTCCCGGTTCGCGCTGGGTTCCGTAATGGGCAGAGCTGCAGGACCCAAGAAGACAGATCATCGAAAGCAAAAGAAGTTTTGCCGTGGTTGGATGAAGAGTGTCCCTAGAGGATATATCTGCTGAGGTCCTCATCCTTCACAATTTCTGCGAGTTTCTCCCTGACATAGGCCTTGTTGATGATCAGTTTCCCGTTCTTTCGTTCAGGCGCCTCGAAGGAGATGTCTTCAAGAAGCTTTTCCAGAACGGTATGAAGCCTGCGTGCGCCGATATTTTCCGTCTTTTCATTCACCATCGCGGCAATATCCGCAATCTCGTCTATGGAATCTTCGGTAAATTCTATGTCCATATCCTCTGTTGCGATAAGGGCCTTATACTGCTTTGTGAGGGCATTATAGGGCTCTTTGAGAATGCGCACGAACTCCTCCTTCCCGAGGGGATCGAGCTCAACCCTGATCGGAAACCTTCCCTGGAGTTCGGGGATGAGGTCCGAAGGCTTTGTCATATGAAATGCCCCGGCCGCGATAAAGAGGATATGGTCTGTTCGGACAGGACCGTGCTTTGTCGAGACCGTGGAGCCTTCGACGATGGGCAGGAGGTCTCTCTGAACCCCTTCCCGTGATACATCAGGGCCGTAGGAACTCCCCCTGCTTGCTACCTTGTCTATCTCGTCAATGAAGACGATGCCCGTCTGTTCTACCTTCTCAACGGCCTCCTTCTTGACTTTGTCCATATCGATGAGTTTGTTCGCCTCTTCCTGTATAAGGATTGTCAGCGCTTCAGGGACCTTTACCTTTTTTCTCTTCGCCTTCTCGGGAAGAAAATTACCGAGCATCTCCTTCAGATTGATCTCAAGATCCTCGAGTCCCACATTCGACACGACCCCGAAGGGCATGCTCTTCTCTTTGACCTCGATGTCGACATACCTCGAATCGAGTTTGCCTTCGAGGAGTTGCTGCCGCAACCTCTCGCGCGTCTGCTGGTAGTTCTCCTTCTCCTCATCGGTATTTATACCCCTCACAGAGCGGGGTGTAGGAAGGAGATAATCGAGGAGCCGGTCCTCGGCCAATGTCTTTGCCTTTTCCTGCACCTTTTCGACATGCTCCGTCCTGACCATATTAACGGCGATCTCCGCGAGGTCCCGTATCATCGATTCCACGTCACGGCCGACATAGCCGACTTCCGTGAACTTTGATGCCTCCACCTTCAAGAAGGGAGCATTGGCAAGTTTCGCAAGCCTCCTTGCGATCTCGGTCTTCCCAACACCCGTCGGCCCTATCATGATGATGTTCTTCGGCAAGACCTCATCCCGTATGTCAGGAGCGAGTTTCTGCCTTCGCCATCTGTTCCTCAAGGCAATAGCAACGGCCTTTTTAGCCTTGTGCTGTCCGATAATATACCGGTCGAGTTCTTCGACTATTCTTTTCGGCGTCAAGTGATCCATATAGGTGATGCCTCCTGGCCTACAATTCTTCAATCGTTATATTCTTATTGGTATAAATACATATGGAGCCCGCTATCTCCATGGCCTTTTCGACAATCTCCCTTGCCGCCAGTTCCGTGTTCTCATAGAGTGCCGTTGCCGCGGCCTGGGCGAAAGGGCCTCCTGACCCGATGGCCGCAACGCCGCCTTCAGGCTCGATAACGTCTCCATTGCCCGAGATGATAAAGGAGTGCTCACTGTCGGAGATGATGAGGAGCGCCTCAAGCCTTCTCAACACCTTGTCCGTTCTCCAGTCCTTGGCCAACTCGACTGCGGCCCTTGTTATATTGCCCCTGTAGGATTCAAGTTTGCCCTCGAATTTTTCGAAGAGCGTAAAGGCATCGGCAGTTGCACCGGAAAAACCGGCAATAACCTTGTCATTATACATGCGCCGTATCTTCTTTGCGTTCTGCTTGAGTACGGTATTACCCAGGGTTACCTGGCCATCACCGCCGATAGCAACCCTTCCGTTTCTTCTCACACAGAGTATCGTCGTTCCCCGAAACATCAGTCAAATCCTCCGTTCCTTCATGCCGCTCAAAACCTTCTCCCTTTTCAGGCCGTCACATTCACCCTTCGTGCTCTTTCGATAGAGGATGGGCCTTATCGTAAATATCCATCAGATGCGTTATGTCCAGATGGGTGTATTTCTGGGTCGTCGACAGGGATGAATGACCCAGAAGCTCCTGAATAACCCTTAAATCGGCACCTCCCTGGAGAAGATGGGTTGCAAAGGTATGTCTGAGGGTATGGGGCCCTATCTTCCCGTCAAGCAATGCGGAGCGAGCATATTTTACTACTATACGCCTTACTCCCCTGTCTGTCAATCGTGTTCCCCGGCGGTTCAGAAAAAAGGCCCGCTCTCTTTTCCTTAATAGGACCTTCTCTATCATGTACGCCCTCAACGCGTCCAGGGCCTTCTTGCCAACGGGAGCGATCCTCTCTTTCTTGCCCTTGCCCCGTATCTTCACAAGACCTTCCCTGATGTTCACATCATCCTGGTTCAGACCGGAGAGTTCGCTCACCCTGAGACCGCTGGAATAGAGCAGCTCAAGGACCGCCCTGTCCCTCGCGGGCAGAAAACCGATACCTTCAGGCTTCTCGACAAGGGAAAAGGCATCGTCAACACTGAGGAACTTGGGAAGCAGTTTCGCCTTCTTCGGGGTACTGACCAGCTTGGCGGGGTTGGTCTTCACATGCCCCTCCCTGTGGAGAAATCTGAAAAAGGACCGTATCGTCGCGAGCCTCCTCCCTGCCGTACTCTTTTCAAGGCCCCTGTTCATCTGGCTCGCAAGAAATCCCCTGATCTCGATAGACTCCATGGATTGCGGCTCGGACTTAACATACGCGAAAAAGGCCTCAAGATCTTTTTTGTATGATCGTATGGTATGCGGGGAGGCCCCTCTCTCCGTCTCCATGTACCTCAGAAACTGGTCTATGAATTCCTTCATTCCATGGCCCTCTTCACAAAGATGTCCCAGTCCTCCAGGGCCCTCTCTACAAGCAGTCTCCTTCTCACTTTCTTGTCTCCTCTGTCAGATTCCGCTTGAGGGAAGAGGCCGAAATTGATATTACTGGGCTGAAAGTCCCTGGTTTCCGAAGTTATATGACGGACCAACGAACCATGGGCAGTAGTCGGAGGCACGTCGAGAGGATATCTCCCGTCCATCCTCCGTGCAGCGTTTATCCCTGCGAGAAGCCCCGCAGCCGTTGATTCTATGTACCCTTCAACACCAGTGATCTGACCGGCAAGATAGACGTTCTGTCCCAGCCTCAGCGACAGATCCCTGTCCACAAAGAACGGTGAGTTGATGAAGGTGTTCCTGTGGATGCTTCCGAATCTGAGAAATTCTGCGTGTTCGAGACCTGGTATCAGTCTGAAGACGCGCTTCTGTTCAGGCACGATGAGACGGGTTTGAAAGCCGACCATGTTGTATGCAGTCTTCTCGTTGTTCTCCTGTCTCAACTGAACAACGGCAAAAGGGTCGCGGCCGGTTCGAGGATCTTTGAGACCGACGGGTTTCATCGGGCCGAATCTCATGGTGTCTCTTCCCCGCAGCGCCATCACCTCAACGGGCATGCAGCTTTCAAACACCTTTTCGTCCTCAAAGGCCCTCCGGTTGACTCTGTCGGCTTCGAGAAGGGCATCATAAAATACCTCATACTCCTCCCTTGTCATTGGGCAGTTGATATAGTCATCGCCTCCCTTGCCGTAGCGGGAGGCAAAAAAGACCTTTTCGTAATCGATGCTCTCCGCGTCGAGAATCGGCGCAATGGCGTCATAGAAGGAGAGGTATTCTGAACCCATAAGTCTCCTCAGGGCGTCAGCCATCGCCTCTGACGTCAGAGGACCCGTTGCGACAATCGAAAAAGTATCAGGTATCTCCCTGACCTCTTCTCTCACGACCCGGATATTTTCGTTGTCAGAAATGGCCTCTGTGATGAACCCGGCGAAGGCAGCTCTGTCGACGGCAAAGGCGCTCCCCGCAGGGACCCGGGCTGCCTCAGCAGCTGCCATGATCAGGGAGTCGGCCATCTGAAGCTCTCTCTTCAGTAAGCCGGTAGCACTCATAGGATCGGCTGAACGAAGAGAATTGGAACAGACCAGTTCCCCCAATAACCCGGTTTTATGGGCCTCGGTGAACTTCGTGGGCCTCATTTCATAGAGGACGACCTTAACGTTGCTCTTTGCAGCCTGCCACGCGGCCTCACACCCGGCGAGTCCGCCGCCAATGACAATCAATTCTTTCATGGTTCTATTGTAAAGAGACCACAAAGTTGTTTCAAGGTACCCGCGAAGTCCTTATGATTCGCCCTCAACCAAAGAGAGGTGCTTCGAAAGGCATGGGAGCAGCGGATGAACGGTTTTTAGCGGCACAGGAACCTTCACCAGGAGGGTGACGCGTGCCGGTACCTCGGGGACAGGCGGGATGCCTGGCGGGAATGAGTGAATCCGTTGTTCTCATGCCGACGAAGTCCCGCTGGATAGGTGGGAGCGGATTCTCCTATTGTAATATCCTACGGCGAATCTCTATAATTCAGAGAGTTCGTCTTATCACAAGGAGCGGTCTCAATTGAGAAAGATCAGTGCGGAATCCGCACAACCGGGGATGAAACTCGCCAAGTCGGTCCAGAACGAGACGGGCATGACCATGTTCGGGGAAGGCACGGTCCTCACGGAACAATTCATCTCAAGGCTTCAATCAATGAACATCCCTTCCCTTTATGTTGAGGGCACGGCAGCGCCGAGCAGGTCCATGGAAGAGGAACTCCTCTTCCTCGATGAGCGGTTCAAGAAGATAGGAGAAGAGCCTCATATGGCAATAATAAAGAAAATCATGAAGGAACATATAGAGTCCCTCTATCCAGAGCATGAACGCCCAACAGCTTCGTGATCAGATAGAACAGGTCGACAGCCTTCCGACGATCCCGCCGGTAGTCAGAAAATTGCTATCGACCATTGATTCGCCCACACTCTCCCTCACCGAACTCGGCAATGTCATATCGAAGGACCAGGCCCTCACTGCAAGACTCCTCAAGATGGTGAATTCACCGATCTACGGTTTTCCCGGCAGGATTTCGTCAGTCTCCCAGGCCCTGATACTCCTTGGACTGAATGTGGTAAAAGGTATGCTCCTCGGCATATCGGTCTTCGAGATCATGGAAAAGACGATGATGGGACTCTGGGAGCACTCTCTTTCGACCGCTGTTCTTGCCCGTTCGATAGCTATGAGGAAGGGACTCAATGAGCCCGAGGAAGTCATGGTATCTGCGCTTCTCCACGACATCGGCAAGGTCGCCATGAAGACGAAGTTTTCTGAAGACTACGAGGCTGCGCTTTCGATATCCGAGAAAGAAGAGATACTCATCAGGGACGCCGAAGAAAAGGTCTTCCCCTTAAGCCATGCTGAAGCGGGTGGTTGGCTTTCGAAGAAATGGAATTTCCCCGTGACGCTCATCGAACCGATAGCCTATCACCATAAACCTTCTCTTGCAAAAAATGCCCCGCTCCAGACCGCTATTGTCCACCTTGCCGATGTCCTCGTAAGGGCGAGGGGCATCGGCTTTGCGGGAGACAGACTGGTTCCGGCAGTCAACCCAAGGACATGGGAGGAGCTTGCTTTGACGGAGTCCGATATGAGAGAGGCGCTCATGACGATGGAAGACAGTGTTCAGGAGGCTGAAGATCTGGTCATCTGATGAAGACAATCGCCCTCATTAGCAACGATGGAGGTCTAAACAAGAGGATCACAGAAACCATCGGCACCCGTTACGACGTCGTGCTTATGGATAATATCAACCGTCTCTTTGAGTTCTGTTTCACCGTCCCCCCTGATCTCATTCTCCTTAGTTACGACGTCCTGAACATGAAGGTGGCGGAAGTGATCCTAACCTTGAAATCGGACCCGCTCTTCGGTCATCTGCCGATCCTCATCGCCACAGATGACGTGGAGAAGCTCAAGACCCTTCAACTCAGGTCTATTATCGATGATTATATTCTCACACCCTTCGGAATAGAAGACGTCGCATTCAGGATCGACCTCGGCATGTCCCGTGTCCAGAAGATCCTCGAAACCAACCCCCTCACACGTCTCCCCGGAAATATTACGATCATCAAGGAGATCCAGCGGAGACTCGACACAGGAGCCATATTCGCCCTCTCCTATACGGACATTGATTACTTTAAGCCCTTCAATGACAGATACGGATTTTCGAGGGGAGATGAGGTCTTGCGCATGACCGCCCGGCTCATCACGAACGTCATGAAGATGAAGGCCCCTTCCGAAAGCTTCGTCGGTCACATCGGGGGCGACGATTTCGTCTTCATCGTCCCCTTCGAAAACCTCGACGCCGTCTGCACCGATCTTATCTCAAATTTCGATGAGATCATCCAGAGTTTCTACGATGCCGAAGACCGCGAAAAAGGTCTCATAGAGTCTCATGACAGGGACGGAGTCAAGAGGACCTTCCCCTTCATCTCCCTTTCCATCGGTGTTGCCCATAACAAATATAAGAACTTCTCCCATTACGGCCAGGTGAGCGAGATCGCTACTGAGATGAAGAAATATGCGAAGAGATTTCCTGGCAGCTGTTACAGGATGGACTCGAGAAGAAGGTGAGAGCAGCTTCTCACGAAGGTCGTAATAATTCTTTTCACACAGGTTTATCGTCGACAAGAAAACGAGGGACAGGAGAGAGAAGATCCTAGAATCTCCCCTCCCCTCTCTTTGGAAAAGAGGGGTAATGCCTCCCTTTGGCAAAGGGAGGTTAGGAGGGATTTTCTGATGTGCATACTATTTCGAGACTGTTACCAATTAAAACCAGACAGTCAAAAGTTCAGCACAAGGGCTTAGACGCCTGTCATTGCGGCTTGTCCGCAATCCTTCTGAAAGATTCCAGGCAAGCTGGAATGACAGTTACGAGTAAAGGTATCCATGAGACATTACAGTAGATGATCTGCTATCTTCAGCCTGATATTCTTCTTTCTCTCAGCTCCCTCTTATCCCGATCTACTTCTGTTCTGCCTACAACAATGGCCGAAGCCTTCGCTACGTCTTCGAGCGGGGTATTTATTAAAAGGACATCGTCGCGGAGTATGACTTCCTCAACGATACCGAGGGCCATGTCCCTGTTCATTTCATCCCTGAATGAGACGATTCTGTTTCTAATCCCGGAGAATTGCGGTTTGTCCCCGGTAAACCGAATGCCGACATTCCTGAGCGAAACTTCTCTGATCTCGGCAGGATTAAAATACTCCGTGATCTTCTCAAACCGGTGGAGATTCCGCTTTGAAGGGCTCCTTGATTCGGTCTGTGGAGGAACAGAAAGCCTAAGGACTTTTGGGCGTTTGTGAAAACGGAAGGCATCGAGGATACCGGCTAGTTCCCCCGAATGTTCAAGGCCGATAATGATGTCCGGAAAGATGACATCGATCTTGAACTGTTTGAGCACGCGTCCGGCCGGTTCTGCAATGAGCCCCGAGGTGTCGATAAGCACCTTCTCACAGGAAGAGACCGCGCGCTCTGTTACCATCCTCGCTCCGACGATTGAGGAGAGGAGACTTCCCATGGGCGTTATCGTACCGGTGAAATAGAAATCCTCTACGGCGATATCCGACCATTCCCGGAATCCCCCCTCAACCCTGCCCCAGGCGATGGTGGTCGGAGGGCCTATATGAGACTGCCCCACATCCAGATCAACGATAGCGGCAGCCCCCTGTCTTGAGAGAAGATCACAGAGGCACGCGATAAGGGTCGTCTTACCGGTATCGGAACCTCCGATAACCATGATGATTCTGTTCCGCGTGTCAATAAGGTCAATTGTGATTCCGGCATCGTCTATGAAGTCTTCTAAACGTCCTGCCATCCCTTTCATTCCCACCCTGTAAGGAGTGATGAACGGTTGTCCTCTTCAGCGGACCGTGCGAACAGTGACCAGTGCCTACTTCTCGATGATCCTGACCTTCATCTCGACCCTCTCATCGGGGTTGTCCCTCGCGTCTCTCGGCTGGCTTACGATCTTGTCCGCCACGTCCATTCCTGAAATGACTTCGCCGAAAACGGTATATTGCTTGTTTAGAAAAGGAGCGTCGGCAACACAGATAAAGAACTGTGATCCGGCGCTGTCAGGATTTGCAGCCCTTGCCATAGAGAGCGTTCCTCTCTTGTGAGGTTTATCATTGAACTCTGCCTTCAGCGTATATCCGGGTCCGCCGGTACCGTGGCCGGCCTTGTTCAGGTCTTTCGATTTCGGGTCGCCGCCCTGGATCATAAAGCCGGGGATGACGCGATGGAATGTCGTCCCGTCATAGAATCCTTTCTTCGCAAGCTCGATAAAGTTGTTGACATGATTGGGAGCGACTTCGGGGAAAAACCTGAGGTCGATGTTTCCGAACTTCGTCTCGATTATGGCCTTGGTCTCTGACATCTTCTTGATCTCCTCTTTTGTGAATTTCTTATCCTTCATCTCAGCATGGGCTGCTATGCTGAACGACACCAGACAGATAATTGCCAGACCTATGAGAGAACGTCTCATATCTCCTCCTTCTCTGTTTCGGCAAGATGGTATAGTCTAGCATGCCAACTGTCCCTCTTGCTCTTCCTGAGGCTTGATAAAAAAGGGTTCTTGCCTGATAATAGCATGATAAACATCGTTTCGTGCACTCATATGGATGATGATATCATAAATGAATTAAAGGCCCTGAACAGGTCTCTCCGGAGGCTGGCGGATCTTTACCTGCCCCAGGTCGACTTTCAGGTCTTTGATCAATTCGATGCGTTCAAGGCTGTGAAGCTGAATGGTCACGCCTCTTTAAAGGGGATTGCAGAGCCCGATCCCGTGAGCTTTTGTGAACTCCGGGGGATCGGGTCTGTCGAGATATCCCTGAGAGAGAACACCGAGCAGTTCCTCGGAAATCTCCCCTGTAATAATGTCCTTTTGCACGGTCCGAGGGGAACGGGAAAATCCTCGGCGATCAAGGCGATCTTCAACGCATACCGTGATCAGGGATTGAGAATGATCGAGATGCCAAGGGATACCCTTTTCCATCTCTTTGAAATTGCCGATATGATACGGGGGAGGTCAGAGCACTTCATCGTCTTCTGTGACGATCTCTCCTTTGAGGAGGAAGAATCATCCTATCGTCAGCTCAAGGCGATCCTTGAGGGAGGTCTCGAAACGAGACCGAAGAATATGCTCATCTATGCCACCTCAAACAGGAGGCATCTCATGCCCGAGAGGCAGAGGGACAACCTGCCTGTTTATTCAGACGGAGAACTCCATCCCGCTGAGACCCTTGAGGAAAGGCTGTCCCTGAGCGACAGGTTCGGCCTCAGGCTCGGCATGCTCCACTTTGACGCCGAAACTTACCTGGATATCGTTCATAACTATGCCAAGCTGCGAAAGATCGATATCGAGCCTGAAGAGCTGGCGAAGAAGGCCATGCAGTGGTCCCTGTCTCATGGGAGCTATTCCGGAAGGACCGCCCGCCAGTTCATCGACAACCTCGAAGGCTTTCGGGCCCTGAAGCAGAGGAAGAGATGAATCGTAGGCGAGTGGGATTTCTTCCACGGTTTTTCGAAGTCCGCTGAAGGTGATAAAGAAAAGTGATGAGGAGGTCTAGGGCGGCGTCCCTAAAGTTTTCTTCTGCTTGAGCCGAAAAGATTACATAGAGGGTGTTCGTTATGAAGGCTGGTGTTTTGCGGGAGAACGATGAAAGACTCGCCATACAGCAAGGCTTTACTCACAAATAAACCGGCTTTGAGATGAAAAAAAGTATAAAAGCCACAGAACTGAAGGTAGGCATGCATGTTAAGCTGCCTGCATCATGGTTTGATCACCCGTTTCTCCGAAATGAATTTAAGATATCATCCCGTGATCAGATCCGGAAGATAATTGATACTGGTTTTAAAGAAGTCCTTGTAGACTTAGAGGATAGGGGAGTCGAAGACAAAGAATCACCAGAGTACAGGGACAAGCATCCGTCCCCGCCTCTAAAATGGGAAAAAGATAAGCTGGTCCCCGATGAGCTAAGAGAGGCGGTCACCAGCAATACCCTTGCACCGGCCGAGAAGACAGCGATTGTCTATCAATCGTCCCTTACAATCATGGAGCGGCTTTTGCAGGACCCTAAGGCGGAAAATATCCGCGAGGCAAAAGAAGGCATTGCCGAGGTCGTTGACTTCATCCTTTCCGAGGACACAATTGCACAGAACCTTCTGACCATAACATCCCACGATTTCTATACCTATACGCATTCGGTCAATGTCGGAGTGCTGTCCATCTTTTTTTCAAAGGCCCTGTTCAAAAATTCTCACGCCCACAATATGCATGAGCTCGGGGCAGGTTTTTTCCTTCATGATATAGGCAAGGTGCGCATTGACTCTTCCGTGCTTGATAAGCCCAGAAGGCTTACTGACGAAGAGAAGCTGCAGTTGAGGAGACATCCCTATGAGGGATATAAAATCTTGAAAGACGCAGAACAATTGACAGAGGAATGCCGTATTATCACAATACAGCACCATGAAAGAGAGGATGGGACGGGCTATCCTGAAAAGCTCAGGGGGGACGACATTCACATTTATGCGCGTATATGCTGCATAGTCGATGTCTATGATGCGTTAACAGCTGACAGGCCATACCAAAAAAAACTGAAGCCCTTTGATGCCCTTACCCTTATGAAGAAACAGATGCTAAACCATTTCTCCCAAGATCTCTTTGAAAAATTTGTCCTGTCTTTAGCTGGTTCCCCCTTGACAAATTGATGATCGCACATTTCGATATTGGAGACTAAGAAAATACCGGCCATAATCGTAAACCGAGGCCATTCAAAAGGTCACCGCCGGAACGGAAGCGACCAAGGGCCCGCCTGATTGCCTCAAAGCGCTCTGCCTGTGGTCACCCACAGGAAAAACTACCGCGTTATTTCGCCGATGCCCTTGTACGTTGCACCTATGGATTCCGCAAGAGCCTTGTGGACAATGTGACCGCGGTAGGTATTCAGGCTGCTCATGATAACAGCGTCCCCCCCGACAGCGTCTTCTATGCCGCGCCTGGCCATCTCTTTAATATAAGGGAGCGTTGCATTCGTCAGTGCCAAGGTAGAGGTCCTTGGATATGCGCCCGGCATATTGGCGACGGCGTAATGGATGATGCCATCGACCTCGTAGACGGGGTTATCATGGGATGTCGCTCTCGACGTCTCAACAGACCCGCCCTGGTCAACAGAGACGTCTACGATCACCGCGCCTTTTTTCATGGTCTTGAGCATATCCCTCATTATCAGGATGGGTGTCCTCCCGCCGGGAACAAGGACCGCTCCGACCACGATGTCTGCATTCCTGATCTCCTCTCGTATGTTGTACTCGGTCAACGGCAGCGTCCTGATCCTTCCCGAAAAGACCTCGTCGAGCCTCTGCAGCCTTTCAATGCCCCTGTTCATGACAGACGTCTCCATGCCGATTCCGATAGAGACCCGGGCCGCATTGCTTCCGACGACACCGGCCCCGAGTATCAGGGCATGTGCAGGCTTAACTCCGATCGCCCCAGTCGGCAGGATGCCTTCGCCACCGTGGATCTTTTGGAGAAAATAGGCGCCCATGAGGGGCGCCATCCTGCCGGCGATCTCGCTCATTGGCGTAAGGAGCGGCAGGGTGCCGTCCTTCTCGAGGGTCTCGTAGCCAAGGGAGGTCACCTTTTTCCTGAGGAGCAGTCCTGTAAGCTCAGGATTTGGTGAGAGGTGGAGATAGGCGAAGATCGCCTGCCCTTCCACGATAAGGTCAAATTCAGGCGGGAGGGGTTCCTTTACCTTGACGATAAGGTCCGATTTGTTGAAGACGGTCCTTCTGTCAACGATATCGGCGTCCGCCTTCAGATATTCGTCGTCTGAGAAACCGCTTCCCTCTCCAGCACCGGTCTCAATGAGAATTGTATGGCCGTCCTTCTTGAGCTCATCAGCACCAAAAGGGGTCATACCCACCCGATATTCCTCTTTCTTGATCTCCTTCGGGACACCGATTATCATCGTACCTCCTTCTTAATGACCATTGATCGTTATCGTTCCCGGTTTTCCGATCTCGCCATCGACAGAGCACCTGAAGTCGTGAAACAGGCCTATCACCCAGAGGTTTGTCATGAGATGCTTGGTGATGCAGGACGTGGTGAAGACAGATTCATCTCTGCAGAGAGCGAGATAGAGAACGATCTGGTCTGCCAGGTGGGGATCGAAGGACGAGCCCGTTCCGTAGTAGCGAAGGAATTCATCTGCTGCCTCCTCACCCACGGTTTCAGCCCTTTTCCCCCGTTCTCCAAGGGAAGAGAAACCTGCGACAGCGTCTTCAGATTCCGCCTGGAGGTAGACAAAGGTCCCCTGTCCGTGGGCTGGAACACTCATGACCATTATCTCTGGAGCTACCGACAATTCCTCTTGAGATTCCAGCTTTTTTATCATTATATCCCGTTGCCTCTCGGCGATGGGCAAGGGGAGATTACCGACGGCCGAACATCCTGTCAGCCTCAAGACCCTTCCTCTCCTCATACTCTTGAGTGGCTTAAGGGTCTCCGCCGGAAATATGTCGGCCCTGATCGTTCCTCCGCCTTTTGGATAAAAGCCATACAACTCGATCCGTACGGTCATCCTCACCCCCAATCGCTGGATTGTGGGGACAAAAACACCTGCTATATAGTGAAGGGACGGGCTAAAGGGTACGTGGGTTCCTCCCTTCAGGGTGATGGTACTCCTGTTCTTCAGCATCATAAGGGAGGGGACAATCGTCTGGAGAACCAGGAGCGTTGAGCCCGCAGTGCCGGTATCGAAGGAGAAGTCGCCGCTCTTTACAGAGTGGGGGACAAAGAAAAGGTCCGTCGAACCCACGCTGTTGCCCCTGACCTCTGCATCTGTGATCTCTTTGGCAGCGCTGACCCCGGTCAGGTGCTGGGGCATGAGCCCCGGTCTCTTCCGCCCCCTCCTGATATTGAATATCCTGAAGGGCTTGTTGAAGAGGCAGGACAGGCCCACGGCTGTCCTGAGAATCTGACCCCCTCCCTCTCCATGGCTTCCGTCGATCTCTATCATGCCTTCACCTTCCAGTTGCACAAAACTATCTTCTTTGGAAGGCAAGCATGGCGAGAAGCCCTGTGTCGCAGTACCTATGGAATAACCTTTCCATAAATCTTTTCCCGGTACTCAGGAAAATCCTCGACACTGAACGGTCTTCTTCTCATCTCGTTGAATCTGAGAAGCTTATAGTTCAATTCCCTGATCTTTCTTAATCGTTCTTCATGGTCGTCTATGGTCTGGATCAAGTCCCTGAGATTCATGATCTCTTTCCTCATCCCCATCTCCTCAGGCAGATATCCCGCATTTTTCAGAATCCGATATGCGGGGCGCAGGTCTTCAGGGACCCACGTCTCATCATGAAAGGAGAGAGACTTGCCGGCGCCCCGGAGATTATCGAATTCACCGTTCTCCATGGCCCTTCTGATCCTCTCCTCTGCTATCTTTGCGATCGCTTCCATACCTATTCCGTGATTACCGAGTAGGCATAGTGGAAAGAGAGCACGCCAAAAAAGAGCATCGTCAGGATCATCATCAAGAGATAGAGCGCCCTCGGTACATTCTTTGCTCTCACATGGAAGATGAATCTCGGAGCAAGGGTGAGCACACCGAAAATGAGCATCAAGCCTATGAGTATCTGTGTTGCAATCCTGAACATGAAACTCCTCGTTGCCGCGAGGCATGACGATCTCCCGCAGGAACTACGGGAGTATCAAAAAGAATAGTATATCAGATTTCGTGAGGCTGCGTTTCAGAGGAAAATCTTCAATCGAGAGTGCCGGAAAGAAGGATCTCTTTTCCATTCCGTAGGACGAACACTTACAGGAGCAGAATCATATTCCTACAAATAATTCAGGTTTTTGCCGATACCTTTTCTTCCCCGCAGGCATTATGCTTATCTCGATGATACATACGACAGAACCAGTCGTCTTCAATAACGGTCAGAGGCGGATGCTCCAAAGGCCGGGCAAGACCCGTGAGAAACACACAGAGGTTGGAAGAGCGTCATTGAGGGCTCTCGCAGAGGCGATCATGCTTCAGGCGATAGAGGACCTCTGGGACCCTTCCAGCCGGAAGGAGAGCATCGATTTCTTTTGGGGAGAAGGGTTCACGCTCTGCGCCGATATTGCAGGGATGACCGGCCACGAAAAGTCCGCGCTCACGAGACTCGTAGAAGAGGCCTTGCCGTAAGGGGGTCATCACAGAGAGACACCGTTTATAAATACCTTCCTTGCCGACAGTCCATCCCGGCAATCCTTTTTATCAGTCCCTCTTCTATGAAGAGAACCTTGTCGCGTACGAAACCGTCACCAGGAAAGAAGATGCCGTCTGCTTCTATAATAACCATGACAGAAACTATGTAAGAGCATCTCTCGTTATCTTCTCAGCGGCTTCAAAGACTGCACGCTTTCCCTCCCCTGTCCTCGCCTCTATGTAAAACCTCACCTTGGGTTCTGTCCCTGAAGGCCGTATCATCAGCCATGAACCATCATCAAAGACGATCTTTGTTCCGTCCACCGTTATCACGTCCCTCACCCTCCGTTGAGCCCCGCCTATGGTAATAACCGTCCCCTCCTTATACTGCTCACGGATAGATGAAAGCTTCTTGACGAGCGGCTCACCAAAGAGTGACTTTTCGACTGCGATGCCGGAACGGTCCGGATAGTAGTACCCGTATTGATCCATGAGGTCACGGAGATAGACACTGAGATTTTTCCCGGTAAGGGCCATCATCTCTATGGCGAGGAGAAGACCGAAGAGGGCATCCTTTTCCAGTGTATGGTTATAGCCCGATATGCCGTCCGATTCTTCGAAGGCAACAATCGCCCGTTCCTTAGCAGTCTTCAGGAGATAGGGCCTGAAATTCTTGAAACCGACCTTTGTCTCACGCACCGGCACTCCAAGCCCTTCGGCAATGGCATTCACAAAATTGCTGGTCCCCACAGACTTGGCCGCCACTCCTGAAAAACCCTTATGGACGGTGAGGAAATGGAGAGCCATGGCCCCAAAGTAGTTCATTGATATCTGCATGGTACCGTCAGAGTAACGGATACGGTCGCCGTCAGGGTCCATGATGACGCCGAGTTTGGAAGAAGCCTTGCTTGCCCTGAGAAGTCTTTCCACACCTTCCATATTCTTTTCTGAAGGTTCAGGCGCCACGCCTCCAAAGAGAAAATCATTCTCCTTCCTCAAGTACTCGATTTTTGTGCTCATGCCGAGGATATGCTCTATTCGTCCTCTTGTAGCGCCATGGACGTTATCTATGCAGACAATACAATCCTCTTCTTTGATGAAATTCCGGATCCTTTCGATGTCGAGGGTTTTCCGTTCAGTGATGAATGCCTCATAGAGTTCAGTGAGGTCGACTCTCTCGACGGCCCCGGGCCTTCTTGACTGAAACACCCGTTTCTCGGCCATCATGCTGTTTGCTATCTCTTCAATCCTCGTCGTAATCTCCGACCCCGCAGGGCCTCCGTCTGAAGGATTAAACTTAAAGCCCGAGTAATTTGCAGGGTTATGAGAGGGAGTGAGGTTGATAGAGCAGGCGGCACCGAGCATCGTAATGCCTGTAGAAAACTCAGGCGTCGTTGCCTCGCCTCCATACCACGTCCTGATCCCCTCTTCCTGGAGGAGTCCGATAACCTCCATGGCGAACTCGGGACCGAGGAAACGGTTGTCATGACCGACGATGACACCTCTCTTCTTTATCTCATCAAAGCCCGAAACTCCCATCGCCTGAAGAACAGAAGGACCTTCTCCCTTGAACATCTCGATGACGGCCCCGGTCACGACCCTCACATTCTTGAAGGTGAAATCCGTACCGATCTCTCCCCTCCACCCCGAAGTGCCGAATTCAATCTTCGCAGGGTCTGTGTTCTCACGTGCAAATTTCTCGATGATCGTCAGTAATTCCTTCCCCTTCGTAACATCAGACAGTATCTCTTTCCAGCATGAAGGAGCGTCTCTAAATCCCCGTTCCATGATCCCTCCGCTTTCTTAATGATCGCTGTTCACATTCCAACATGAAACGATGCTGATCGTGAAGGCAGGCTTGGCAAGAAGCCCTCTATCGCGATACCTGAGACGGTTGCCCGCTGCCGCTGTCTGCTCCTTTCGGTGAAGTCCCCGAAGTACCTCATTGCCAAAAATCCCGTCGCATGGAGAGGGCTTCGATCCATGCCTGACGGTTTTTACAACATTATGGTTTGCCCTCCTCAATCACGTCCCGCTCTCTTTTGTTTCCCTGATTATGCGCTCCACCTCGGCCTTTTCGAGGACTTCCTCCTTGATAAGCGCCCCGGCGAGAGCGTCGAGGGCATGCCTGTTCTTTGACAATATCTCTTCCGCCGTCTTCTCTGCTTCGAAGATCATGTTCTGAATTTCCTGGTCCATGATCCATGACATCTCTTCACTGTAACGCTTCGGCAAGGAAAGCTCTCTTCCCAGGAACGGATGCTCTTCTCCCCTCCCAAAGTTTACGGGCCCTACTTTGTCGCTCATGCCCCACTGGGCCACCATCTTCTCGGCGAGAGAGGTAGCCTCCTTCAGATCGTTCTGAGCGCCACTGCTCATATCATGAAAGACGAGCATCTCTGCGCCCCTTCCCGCAAGGGCAACACTGAGTTTGTTCATGAGGTAGCTCCTTGGATAATAGTGCCTGTCCTCTTCCGGAAGAAGCTGAGTTACGCCCATTGCCATTCCCCTGGGGATGATGCTCACCTTATAGATGGGGTCTGTCCCGGGGAGTTCCCACGCAACGAGGGCGTGCCCTGCCTCATGGTATGCCGTGATACGCTTTTCCACGTCGGTGATCGTCTCTTCCCGGACCATGCCCATGAGGATAATGTCCCTCGCCTCTTCAAAGTCCTCCATCTCTATTCTTTCCTTGTTCTTCCTGAGTGCGACAAGGGCCGCCTCATTCGCCAGGTTTTCGAGGTCAGCTCCCGTCATGCCCGGCGTCCCCTTGGCGAGTGTCTCGAGATCGACATCAGACCCGAGGACCTTGCCTCTCACATGGATCTCAAGGATCGCCTTGCGCTCTTTCCAGCCCGGCCTGTCGATCACGATATGCCTGTCGAACCTTCCGGGTCTGAGGAGCGCCGGGTCGAGGACGTCGGGCCTGTTCGTTGCAGCCATAACGATCACTTCCGTGTGAGGATCAAATCCGTCCATCTCGCTGAGGAGCTGGTTCAGCGTCTGCTCCCTCTCGTCGTGCCCTCCTCCGAGTCCCGTGCCGCGCGTACGACCGACAGCATCAAGCTCATCGATAAAGAGCATGCTCGGATGGGCTGCCTTCGCCTTCTGAAACATGTCCCTCACACGCGATGCCCCCACCCCTACGAACATCTCGATAAACTCAGAAGCACTGATGCTGTAGAAAGGAACCCCTGCCTCACCGGCTGTTGCACGGGCAAGGAGCGTCTTCCCGGTGCCCGGCGGTCCGATGAGAAGCACTCCCTTCGGCACTTTTGCGCCTATCTTGGCGAATCTCGACGGGTCCTTGAGAAACTCTATCGTCTCCCTGAGCTCCTGTTTCACGTTCTCCATGCCTGCAACATCCTTGAAGGTTACACTCGGCTTCTTTACGTCATAGAGCTTTGCCTTGCTTGCCCCGAACGTGAAGAGTCCGCCTGGACCTCCCTGCACCTGCTGGGCGCGGCGCATGATAAAGAGCCAGACACCGATGATCAGGACCCACGGCAGGACCCCGATCATGATCTGCCAGAGGACGGACTCCTGCTCAGCCGGTTCAATACTGATGGTAACGTTCTTTTCCCTGAGCTTTGAAAGGATACTATCCCCCTGAAAAGAAGGGAGGGACGTCAAAAAGCTCTTCACCTTTACCGGCTTTTTCTGATCGGGCAGGAGGATCTCGGTCTCATTCCTGAACTCGCCCGTCACCCGCAACTTCTTTATCGAGACTGATTTTATATTGCCGGCGTCAAGTTGTTCCAGGAACTGTGAGTAGGTAATGGGATACTGCGCAGGCCCGCCTGCAGAAAAAAAATGGCCCCAGAAGTAGAGGAGAACGATCATGATCAAGGCGGCTGCAAACCACCTCCATTGAGTTCTTTTGAGCATCTCCGCCGGATCTTTGCCGTCAGCCATGATTAAATTCTACCATCTCACCGCCAAATTGTATAATAGTCTCATGAATCCCTATGGCTGTCTCATTCCGCGTCTCAACGGAAAAGAGATTGAAGACAACTTCGATTATTATCTTGGCCTGGTGAAGAAGGGCATTGCCGGCTTCATCCTCTTCGGCGGAGAACTCGATATAGTGCGAGCAAGGCTGAAGGAACTCCAGCGCTCGTCGCAGCATCAGCTCATAATAGCTTCTGACCTCGAACAGGGATTAGGTCAGCAGGTTGAAGGCGGCACACTCTTCCCCCCTGCCATGGCAGTCGCTTCGGCAGTAAAGGGTCTTGCTCGGCATCATGCCCGGTCTATCCTGAAACGGCTTTACCACGCAATGTCTCTTGAGGCGGGATATGCGGGAGTAAACACAGTCCTGGCCCCTGTCCTTGATATCAATACAAACCCCAAAAATCCTATCATCGCAACACGGGCCTTTGGAGAAGATGTAGAGACGGTCTCCTTTTTGGGCTGCAAGTTGATAGAGACGCTGCAGGAGAACGGAATTATGGCCTGTGGAAAACATTTCCCGGGGCACGGAGATACTGAGGTCGATTCCCATATCAGTCTCCCCGTCGTCGGAAAAGAACTCTCTTCTCTGGAGGGCCATGAGCTTGTACCGTTCCGGAAGGCCATTGATGCAGGCGTCGGCATGATGATGCTCGGTCATCTGGCCATCCCTGCCCTTGATCCGTCAGGCACGCCGGCTTCGCTTTCCGCAAGAGTGGTCTCATATCTGAAGAAGACCTTGAGATTTCAGGGCATCGTCATCACCGATGCCATGAATATGGGTGGACTTGCGGGCTATCCTGAAAAAGAAGCATCCCTCGTGGCACTTCGCGCAGGTGTCGATATCGTCCTCCATCCGACAGATCCTGACGAAGTCGCCGGGTATCTTAAGGAGAAACATTACTCCTATCCTCCCTCTGCCTCTTTAACGCCGTTCGTCTCTCCCATACATAAGGGAAGGAGTGAGAAAGAATTTCTTCCTGATTTCGCCGAACATAAGAGACTCTCAGAAGAAATTACACGGATGGCGATCAGGACAGAAGGCGATAACCTGCCGCGAATAAAGAAACCCTTTATCATCATTTTGAACGAAGACAGAGAAGATAAGGAGCCCTTTTTCGTCAGGGCCCTTCAGGAACGGTATCCCGACGTCCGCTCTTGCACGGTCGTGCCCGAAGAAGAGATACCCTGGCACATGATCCCGAAGGACTCTGAACTCATTATTGCGGCGTTCTCTTCGGTGAGGGCGTGGAAGACGAGCGCTACCCGGTGGATAGAAAAAACAGTGCGGGAGTGTAGAGGGAAAGCGAGAATCTTCGTCTCCTTCGGAAACCCTTACATACTGTACGGGTTATGGCAGGACGTCACAAAGATATCTGCCTTCTGGGATTCATCTATCGCACAAAGAGCCGTAGCCGAAAAGATCCTTGCCTTTCACGGTTGAACTTTAAAAAACTGGGATTCCAGGTCTTCCCATTTCTCACTTTCTATGTGATAATGTGGGAAAGATCCTTAAGGAGGTTGAAGATGAAGAGAGTTATGGTCGTGCTGTTTTTGGGTTTTCTTTTCGTAGTCTTCGGTGGAGCGTATTCATACGCTCAGATGTGCGGGTGCGTGGAGGGCATGGGTGAAGGCATGGGCGGAGGCATGCCGATGATGGGGGGAATGAAACACCAGAATATGGGAATGATGGGTGAAATGAAACATGAGTGCATGGGCATGGGAATGTCAGGAGGAATGATGGGAGAGGACCATCCCATGTGGAGACATCTCATGGGCCTCCGCCTCGATGAAAAACAGAAGGACGCAATACGAGAGATCAAAGGTAGACTGCTAAAAGAGACGATAAAGAAAAGGGCTGAAAAACAGATTGCAGAGATAGAGTTGAGAGACCTCCTGACAAAAGACCCGGTTGACATGATGGCGGTCGAGGCAAAACTGAAACAGAAGGAGTCGTTAGAGACGGATATTCGTCTCGCTCATTTCGCGGCGATGGAGGAAGTGAAGGCGAATCTGACCCCTGAGCAGAGGAAGAAGATGAAAGAGATGATGGAGATGGGCGGCATGATGCGCGGTTGCGGCTGCGGCATGATGGGCGGAATGATGGAGCATGGTGGGATGGGAGGAGCAATGCGGCCATCTGAAAAGAAAGACTAGCCTGAAACCGAGCATCAACACGACTGATGGAAGAGAGAGGGAGGCTCGTGCACGAGCCTCCCTCCTGGTGTTGAGAGCGCCTTTTCTCCGGTGTGAAAGTGCCGATCACAAGATATCATCGGGGACTCCGCACTGCGGGCATGTCGCAGTTTTCTTGAGATATTTTATGAGAACACTGCATGGCGCTTCGCGGCCTTAAACGTCAGGTTTCTTGTCATGATTTTACACGAGTTATTATAAGAACTGCTTTCAGCTGTCCAAACAAACCCGGCCACCTATGGGTTCTGCTGACTCCCCATCCCCACAGTATCATTGCTCATGTGCGGAATTCGTTTTTCATCTTCTTGACCTGTTCGTTATTTTTATACTAACACACTTTTCACGACCCTCCACGCAGGGTGAAATGTCGAACCGCAAGAATGCCGGCACAATTTTTTGGTAATCTATGAAGCTCCCGCAGGCTTTGGACTGATTCCTGAGTCCTGAAGAATTTGGTATCATGTAGTCTGTGGATGGTATCAACAAATTGTTATCGGATAAGAGGTTGCTAAAGTATGGAACATGAACTCAGCCGGCAGGAAGTGGAAAACTTAGTTATCAGACTCCTTCAAGAGTGTCCTCTTTGTGTGATTGCAACGTGTTCTGATAGCATCCCGCGGGCATCTACGGTAGAGTTTTTCCCGATGGGGACGACTGTTTATATTCTTACGAGGGGGGAAAGAAGATCGAAAACATTAGACGGAATCCTTACGTGTCGGTGGCGATTCATGCTGAGTTCACAGGATGGTCAGATGTTAAGGGTCTGCAGATAACAGGACATGCCGAAATAGGGGAAAAGGGGTCACCTATCTTTGATGACGGCATCAAGGCCTACAAAATGCGCAGGGGATCACAGAGCACAACCCTGTCTTTACCTGATTTCATGCATGTCATAAAAGTAAAACCTCAAAAGCTCGAATATTTGGATTCCGCATTGACCGGAAAGGGATATAAGGTACGGCACACACTTCTGTTATGAAGTCATGGAAGAACGTGTGCCGGGGATAGGTCGATTAGCTCTCATTGCCGCTGCAGTCTTGGCGGCAATCATCGCGGGAGGGTGTGTTGTGACAGTGGAAGAGGCAAAATATAGTGTTGTCAGCAGGGAGGGAAACTTTGAGCTTCGCGACTATGCTTCTCATGTCGTGGCAGAGACCGTGGTGGACGGCACCCTTGAAAGCGCAGGGAACATCGCTTTCACCAGGCTCTTTGCGTACATATCCGGAAAGAACCGAGCGAGCGCCAAGATCTTGATGACGGCTCCGGTATCTCAGGAAGCAGCGTCTGAAAAAATAGCGATGACAGCACCGGTCGGACAGCGTCGTACCGAAGAAGGGTGGGCAGTCTCTTTCGCAATGCCTGCATCGTATACACTTGAGACTCTTCCGGTGCCGGATGACCCTGAAGTTGAGTTGCGACTGGTCCCTGCGCGCAGGATGGCAGCCGTGAGGTATTCAGGAACGTGGAGCGAACAGCGCTACAAACGCCATCGTGGAGAACTGGAATCCTGGATTAAAGGGAAGGGCTACAGAATCCTGGGGGAAGCGGTGTGGGCACGCTACAATCCGCCTTTTACTCCATGGTTCCTTCGACGAAATGAGATCCTGATCCCGGTCGATTCAGAGGCATATTGAGCGAATACAGGCAGCCGACTCTGTTAAAAGAAGAGATCACTTTCTCCGACCTTTCCCGGATGCCCTTTCCCCCCAGCATACTTCAAGGTAAAACATGTTGGATCGCTTGGCTGCTCTGAAAGACTCTCACTCCTCGCAATGTCTTCCTGAAATCTTGCTTTTCTTAAGCTTGTTATCGGCCTTAGCTTTCTACCAAAAATTGACGCTTTTTACGTTCAATCTTCCTCTTGACTCAGAGCTCTGGCTTGGTATAATGAACTTACTGAGGGGAAGCTGCATGTTAGAGAGAAAACTCGATAACACGACAAATTGAATATTAGTCGAATAAAGAACTTATTTAAATCAGCAAGTTGCAGCAACAGAGGCATTATTTCTTCATGGGGCTGGTTGCGCCAGGTTGTCGTACCCTCAAGATCTAATGCGGCGAGTAAGCAGCGCACGCGGTGCGTTCGTTGGAATCGAGTACTCCCGGATTAGAGTGTTCGGGAAAACGACGGTCATAACTTAAAGGAGGTGTATGATGGATATAAATATGATCTTTTTTTCTCAAACCGGCAATACACGTGACGTAGCAAAGGCAATGGCTATTGCATTTGAGGAGGGCGGACATAAAGTGCAAAGCCTCTCTATGAAGAAGGCAAAACCTGAAGATGCGTTGAAGGGTGATCTACTTGGAATAGGAACTCCTACTTTCGAAAGTCACGCACCAAGGCCGGTAATGAATTTTCTCAAATCTTTACCCGCAATGGATCATCGTAAGGCATTTGTCTTTGCAACAGCAGGAGGAGCACCCGGCAAGGTTCTCTATGATTTGACAAGACTGCTACGCAAGAAGGGTTCAGAGGTTATAGGAGGATTTTTGACTCGTGGTGAAATACACCATCCTGCCCCATGTATAGTTGGCAAATCCCTAGGTCGTCCAAATAAAGAAGATTTAGATAAAGCCAGACGTTTTGCGGTAGCTGTCGCTGATCATGTGTCAAGTGATCGTCCTGGCCCTTTACCCGAAAGCCGAGCGGAAGCACTAAAACCAGGAAAGGGTTTTTACGATTTAGTTGGAGCAATTACAAGCTCTGATAGTTTAATACGTTTTCTTGAGCCAGAGCCAAAACTTGACCAAAGTAAGTGTGATCAGTGTAAATGGTGTGTTCATGAATGTCCTATGGACAATATTACTATGCAGCCCTATCCCGTACTTGGCGATAAATGTATACGATGCTACCGTTGTCTGACCGGTTGTCATACAAAGGCATTTAATGCAGGCTGGCGGTTCAGTAACCTTGTTATTCTGGCTTTTTGGAATGAGCCCTTTATGCGTTGGTTCGGAGAATACGATTAAATGGAAGGTTACATCTTAGATATTAATAAAAAACTGCTTAATCGGGTAAGGGACGGAGCTGACCGTCCCTCCCCACAACACCCCGCATGCGGGTTCACACGGGGCGTTTCGCTGAAATCATCGGGTCGTAACCGGATATCTAAGCTTTTCCCGTTTTGTTACTGCCGTAAATCTTCAGTCACCTACCATCCTCACTTTTGCGCATTTGTCGGTGCAACCGAGATCACACGACTGCCTTGTGCGTGACGCATAGCTGCGCATACTTCAGGGCCTAACTGCGAAATAGTCCTTTCGCGCAGACAAAGAAAAGGGGACGTTGTTTCTAATTGTGCACTTATCTCGGCAAGTCAGAGGCAGGGAATACAGCATTGGCTGAAAGCATTTTTAGAAACAACGTCCCTGGCAACCCTACGCATTGACGGCACTACCAACTATATTCATGGTTACCCCATGTTTTCGGTATCAATAGCGTTGGAGTATGAGAGGAAGATTGTTCTCGGAGTTGTCTTGGATCCCTTCCGAGACGAACTCTTCCATGCGATCAGGGGTGGTGGCGCCTTCTTAGACAACAGGCAAATCCATGTTTCCCAAATCACAGCCTTTGATAGAAGCCTTATCGCCACAGGGTTCCCTTTCCGAGCAAAGGATATGATCGATTATTACCTGGGTGCATTCAAGGCGATCTTCGAAAAAGTGAGCGACATAAGGCGGGCCGGTTCTGCTGCGATAGACCTTGCTTACGTCGCAGCGGGTCGCGCAGATGGCTTTTTTGAACTGAAACTCAGTCCGTGGGACGTGGCTGCGGGAAGCCTGCTTATCACCGAAGCAGGGGGCATGGTCAGTGATTTCGGCGGGAAAGGGGATTACCTCTCAACGGGGAACATAATTGCGGGGAACACAGCTATCCACCCAATGATTCTCGAAATAATTAAGAAGATTTTTGGCGGGAAAGTCGAACAATAGAACACCCGGGTTGTATCATCAGGCCAAGTCTTTGGACCCGCCACGGGTACGGCGTTCCCGCTGACCAGCCTTTTCCGGCAGGGCCGGATCCGCGCTTGGCCAAAAACAGCTCAGTTCAGTCATAAAGGGGACTACCGACCCGCTGCTCCGACGAACTGAAAAGAAAGATCGGTAGGAGGCGTCCCGTATATTACAGGCGCAGATAAGATTGTGAGAAAGGGAGCCCTGGTGATATACAAAAACAGAGGAGTCGCAATCTTCCTGTGGAGTTCTGTGACCTCCTTTTCGAAGATTACCATGCCTTCGTGAAACCGGTACTTCAGGCTTTCTTCTTCTGTTTCATCTCCAACTGGACCTCTTTTTCCAGCTCCCCTATCTCTTCAAGAATCTCATTAAGACGGCTGTTCATCGTTCCTCCTCTCTCGCACTCCCGTTTCCCGGAAAAGGTTGCTCTTCGTCAATGCTATCGCTGTTCCCCCGCCCGTGTTGTAGAAACTATAACACTGGTTAGTGTCAATTTCTAAGAGCTTCTATCGTGTTTTGGCGTGAAGAGATGTGCAAGCTCGAAAAAGAGCATACAGACGGACTCCTTGAAGAAGCGCCACCATGAAGAAACAGGTGAGGAATGGTAAGATATTGAGAAGGCAGAATGAACACAGACTGGATTCTATGGCGGCGATGAATGATTAGTGGCGGAGAAGTCATCATAATTCTTATCGTAGCTTTGATTGTCTTTGGACCCAAGAGACTCCCCGAATTAGGAAGGGCACTTGGCAAGGCGATGCATGAACTCAATCGATCCATGCAGGATTTTAAAGCCCAAATGGAAGCTGAGAGTGAGGAACAGCGAAAAGATACCAAGAGTGAGGATGATAGAGTACCGGAGGAAAAGACGATGGCCGGTGATAAATCTGATTCAAAGGATAGAAGCTGACTTAGCTATGATTGCTGATGTTCTCAGATCAACAATGACACTGCCCCCGCGTATCATCGCCATTTTGCTCTGTATCTTTCTCTCGGATGCAAAGTTCCCAGCATTGCTGCACGGGGCCACAAATAATGTACCAACCCACAATCCTTATTCTCATGAGGCCATTGCTAGGAAGATTGCTAGGAAGAATTATCATGGAATCACTCTCAATGTTCTCACCCTGTCGACGCCGGTACTGGGCGAGCCGACTGTTTTGCATGCCAGGGAGTTCGAAAAACTTACCGGGGCCAATCTCAATGTGACCCGCGTGCCCTTTGACAAGTTGTATCAGGAGACGTTGCTGGGATTAAGGCAGGGCAAATACGACGTACTGTTTTTCGGTTCGATGTGGATCGCCGATGTGCAACCTTACCTCGATCCAGTCCCCAGACAGATGCTGGAATCGACGCAGTACCAGGAAGTTCTGCCTCACTACAGACGCGTGGCAAGTTGGGACGACACGGCTTATATGGTCCCTATCGATGGGGACCGTCATTATCTGCAGTACCGGCGGGACTTTCTTGAAAATCTTATGTATAGGACCGAGTTTCAGAAGAAGACGGGGAAAGCCCTCAATGTTCCAACGACATGGCCAGAGCTCCAAGAGATAGCCCGATTCTTTCAAGGCCGAAGGCTTCCTGATGGCAGCACAATCAGCGGCCTTGCCGAGGTCACAGTGAGTGATGCTCTCCTTGGTAATTACTTCATTAAGCGTGCGGCACCTTATGCAAAGCACCCTGATGTCAAGGGCGGCTTCTATTTTGACCTCAAAACTATGGAACCTCTCATCAACACTCCGGGATGGGTTGAGGCGCTCAAGGATTTTGTGGCTGCCCAGGATCTGTATCCGGCGGGCGGGAGGAACATGAGCTTCTTTGATGTGATCAAGACCTTCGGACGCGGCAATGTTGTGTTCTCGGATTCATGGGACGATCCTTTTGTCGAGGCCATGGAGCCGGGCAATCCGCTACGCAACAAAGTCGCCGCTGCCCTGTCTCCCGGGTCAAAGCGAGTGTGGAACCGCAGGAGTAAACAATGGGACTATTTTCCGGAGGTCAATTATGTCCCCTATATAGCCTATGGATGGACTAGTGGCGTGGCCAAAAACAGTAAGCATAAGGAGGCAGCCTTCGATTTCCTCGGATTCTACGCCAACAATAAGAACCACAGGGCCGACCTGCAGGTGGGACGCTTTGGCATAAACCCCTTCCGTCAGTCTGATCAGGATGAGCGTTTTTGGGTCAGGATTGTCGGATGGGATCCTGCGGTGGCACATTCCTATGTGGAAACACTCAATCGCCAGTCGAAGATGACGAACCGTGTGCTCGATCTTCGGATCCATAGAGGACAAGAATACGTCTATATCCTTTCTGTAGGGGTCTATCGTGCCCTGACAGGGCGAGAATCTCCCCAGAGTGCGCTGGACCATGTGGCAGAGAGATGGCGGCAGCTTACCAACCGGATAGGTGTAGACAAACAGCGGAAAGCCTACCGCCAAATTGTTCGTTTTGAGGACAACGAATAGCCATGAGAATTCAAACCAAAATCATAAGCGCTGTAATGCTTGTTTTCGCGGTCCTTAACTGCGTGTTTACCTTCTATTTCATAAACAGGGAGCGGCATCGTGAGATGGTTGAGCTTCAGGCAACTATGGAAGAAAACGATGCGCTGCTGAAAGTTGTGGCGGCAGGGCCTCTCTATGATGGAAATGTGGAACAACTCGATGCCATTCTCGATTCTATCTTCGATCACAAGGATATCGTTCTCATAGAGCTAACTGAATATAACGGGAACATAAAGCTGTTCCGTACGAGATCACCTGAATCAAAGCATGCCAAATCGTTCACAAGACGGGTAGTGATCACTCGGGGCATAGATCAACTGGGTGAGATACACACTATATATTCCACAGCGCGCATCGACCAGCTCTTTATAGCGTCGGTCAAACGCTCATTCTATTTTGCCCTCCTCATGCTGCTCATGCTTTCGGGCGTTATCTACCTCGTCGCACGAGACATCACAGGTCCCATAGAGCGTCTGACGAAGTCGGCCTGTGACATGGCAAGCGGGGATTTGGAGCGGGAGATCAGTGCTACCGGCGCCAAGGAGCTGAGGAGTCTTGGACGGAGCTTCACGAAGATGCGAGATGCGGTCCGGGAAAAAATGAGGGAATTAGCGGCACAGAACCAGACACTCCTCCGTACACAGTTTTCCATTGATCGTGCAAGGGACGCCATCTTTTGGGTAAGAAGGGATGGACGCTTTGTCTATGTCAACCATGCTGCCTGCGATTCCCTCTGCTATACGAGAGAAGAACTGCTCTCTCTGTCCGTGTTTGACATTGATCCGTACCATCCCAGGGAACGGTGGAAGGCCCGCTGGGAAGAGACGCGAAACCTGGGATCTGCCATACTTGAGACCGTTCACCGTGCAAAAGGCGGAAGGGTTTTCCCCGTGGAACTGTCCATTGACTTCATGAGTTTCGCCGGTGAAGAATATCTATGCGCCTTTGCGCGTGATGTCGCCGAGCGGAAACGTGCTTCCGCAGAACAACAGAAACTCGTCTCGATCATCGAAACCTCTTCAGATTTGATAGGGATCGCAGATCTGGAGGGCAGGTTGCTCTATCTGAATGTCGCCGGCCAGAAGCTGGTGGGCCTTGACAGTTTCGAGGAAGTTTGTAACAAGTCCGTCAGCGAGCTTCATCTGGCTACAGACTACCTCACGGTTGAGAAGGTGATCCTGCCCTCCGTACTCCAAAGCGGCAACTGGATGGGGGAGGTCTCATTCCGCCACTTCAGGACAGGGGACGAGATCCCCGTCGAGATGAACGCGTTTCTGATTCGGGACCGTGGCACTGGCCAGCCCATCGCGATGGCCAATATCAGCAGGGACATCAGGGAGCGCAAGCGGGCGGAAGACGAAAGAGCGCAGCTTGAGTCTCAACTTCTCCAGGCCCAGAAGATGGAATCGGTGGGCAGACTGGCCGGCGGAGTGGCACACGATTTCAACAACATGCTCACTGTCATTTTGGGGTATGCGGAATTGATCATGAGCCGCCTGCCCGAAGGAGATCCCCTGTCAGAAGATATGGAGGAGATCCACAAGGCCGCTATTCGCTCGAAAGACATCACCCGTCAGCTCCTCGCATTCTCGAGGCAGCAGATCATTGAACCGAAGCCCGTTCAACTGAACGACCTGCTCACAGAGATGCAGAACACCCTTGGACGGCTCATCGGTGAAGACGTTCACCTCTCCGTCTATCCAGGGAACGACCTCTGGATCATTAGTGTTGATCCATCCCAGATTGACCAGATCCTCATTAATCTTGCAGTGAATGCTCGTGATGCCATGCCCGATGGTGGCAACCTTACCATCGAGACGGCCAATGTCCATGTCGATGAGGCCTCCTGCCGAGATTATGCAGGATTTACATCAGGAGACTACGTCCAGCTAACGGTGAGCGACAGCGGGGTAGGCATGGACAGCGAAACCCTTTCCCATGTCTTCGAGCCCTTTTTTACCACCAAGGACGTGGACAAAGGCACCGGGCTGGGCCTGGCCACTGTGTACGGAATCGTACGGCAGAACAAGGGGTTCATCAACGTCTATAGTGAACGCGGAGAGGGGACAACCTTCAGGATCTCTTTCCCCAGAGCTCCTATAAAAGAGGCGGAGATAACAGAAAAGCATCATGCAACTGAAGCGGCTCCGGCCACAGGGACCGTTCTTTTGGTGGAGGACGACGATATGGTGCGCTCTGTTGCGACTGCACTACTTCAGGAGCTCGGCTACACAGTCCTAGTCGAAAGCAATCCAATGGATGCCCTTTCCTTATTGCAGAGGACAGACACGGCCGTCGACCTTCTCCTGACTGATGTGGTAATGCCAGGGATGAAAGGAACCGAATTGCGAGACAGGGCAAGGCTTGCACGCCCAACTCTCAAGGTGCTCTTCATGTCAGGATACACAGCCAATGCCATCGTCCATCATGGCGTTCTGGAGGAAGGGGTGCATTTTGTCCAGAAGCCTTTGAACCTTGACAACTTGGCAAAGAAGGTCAATGATGCTATCCAGGGATGATGACGGGTACGCATAATTAAACATTTTTCCGAAGAACGTTCCATTCAGCGGGAAACATCGGATATTTGCAATGACCTGACAGTCGGACAGCAAAAAAAGGTGCATGGAGAATTAAGAAAGATTAATGCTTGCCGGTGCGAAAATCTTGATATAATGAATTCAAATGAGAGGCGGTAGAAATAAAAGTTACGAAGTGTCCAAAGAAGGCAGGATTATCATTTACCCATCTCTTTATCAGACGAAACGAGTGGGTAATATCAGGCGTATTCTCAAACGGCTAATACACATCAAGAAGGGCCATTGAAAGGTACTCTATGTACTCTATGGACAAGATATTTTTAAATGATGACCAGCTTGAAGAATGGGTAGAAGCTGCACTCGGCTCTTGAACACTCTATCGATACCGAAGTTGAGGATGCCCTCATCTTTCGGGATCTCTTAGAGCTGCAGAAATTACGACTCCATCAAGCAGTCAGTACGCGACTGCCAGTGAGTTCCATTCGAAGCTAAGACAATTGAGGCTCGACAATCCCATAAACGCATTCTTCCAGCAGTCGAGCCTCGCAACTTCTTGCCGGAGTTTAGATGTTCCAACGGAAATACTGATGAAAACTGGTCCCGCTCCTTGACTCACCGTTCATCTTCGGGCGTCAGGACAATCGATTAATCTACGGGGCGATTTTGAAGTTGCCCCATAATCATCCGGTGCTGGCCTATTGACCATTGAACCTATTGATCCATTTGATGTAACCTTGGCCTAACCTGTGCATAAACCAGTCAGGGTAAAGAGCAGGGATATCGGTGGCTCTGCCTGCCGATATGATAATAGGAGCTATCCCCTGCTGGTCCCCACTCGGGGTCCTGATCGTTACCTTCTGCCAGCCCGTAAAAGACATTTTTCTCCCTGACGGTTAATTGTAGAAAAGACTCTCGATGTTTGAAAAGGGCCAGGGGCAAACCATAGTGTTGTGTTTAGATGTTTCCAGCTATAGAATATTGAATAGAGAAGAAGGAGAAAAGATGAAAAACCTCTTAATTGCATTGACAGTTATATTTACGTTTGTATCGTCCCTTTCTTACGCTGAAGAATGGTGGGGAAGGAGTTATGATTGGAGCTGGGGTTACGGGGCTGGCAGCTGCTTTTTGATCCCATTGATATTGCTGATTGCCTTCTGGATTGCCGTGGTTATCGGGATGGTCTACTTTGTCAAATGGGTCACGTCAACACGGAAAACGCCTAAGATACAACAAGAGGATACAGCCCTTGATATCCTGAAGAAACGCTATGCCAGGGGGGAGATTTCCAAGGAAGAATTTGAGAGGATAAAGGAGGATATTCAATAGAAAACTACACTTCATCCGCAAGTAGTTGAGGTCACTAGTACCCAGCTATCCCCAGGGCATTAAGAAAGACAAGGGAATAGATACAAGATCAATAAAGGAGACATAGCATGAAGGTAATGGCATTTAACGGAAGTCCAAGGAAAACATGGAACACCGCAACGTTGCTTCAGAAGACTCTTGATGGCTCTGCCTCAAAGGGGGCAGAAACGGAACTTATACATCTCTATGATCTCGACTTCAAGGGATGCATAAGCTGCTTTGCTTGTAAAACCATAGGGGGTAACAGCTATGGCAGGTGTGCTGTTAAGGATGACCTCGCCCCTGTTTTCAATAGGATTGAACAAGCTGATGCCATTGTCCTGGGTTCCCCTATTTATTTTGGTGATGTTTCTGGTGAAATGAAATCATTCATGGAACGGTTACTGTTTCCTTATTCAACGTATACCGATCCTCCGCAGTCGCTTTTTCCCAGGAAGATTAAAGCAGGGTTTATCTATACGATGGGCGTCACAGAGGAGATGATGCAGCAACTGGGATATGCTCAATATTTCAACCGTCATGAAATGATCCTCACAAGGATATATGGCTCTTCAGAATATATGTGTTCTTTCGACGCCTACCAGTTTGATGATTATTCCAAGGTGCTGGCTACCCGTTTCGACCCCGTGAAGAAAAAGCAGAGGCATGAAGAAGTATTCCCTCTTGATTGCCAGAAGGCATTTAATATGGGTGTCAGGTTTGCTGGCGGGAAGTAGCAGGGACTGGATGCTGAACCACACCGTTGAAGTCTTTTCTAATATCCTGATGAAACTGGTGGTCAGTCGGGATCAGCAATCCATTCCGCGGATCCTCCCCCGAACACAACACCAGCACCGTAAGCCCACGGAGGTAGACAGCCCTGCAGCCAAACCAGGCACGATCAAGATAACTCGCATCATCATGAAGGGATTCCACTGTCCACAGGAGGGGGTGTGGTTTTGTTTTCTTGCGGGTGGATGTGATTTTAGTAGTTTTTGAGTGTATTGGATAAAGTCATCCGTTAATTACAAATCTATGATGCAAGAACCTGTGAGATAAAATTCTCTACGTGCAAAGCTAAAGCCTTGCCCTTTCCGCAAACAAGAGCAATATGGTCTGGATTGAAATATTTCGCCATTGGAAGAAACCTAATTTTTCTCCCTGCCAAAGGATCAAGCCCCTTGGCGATAGTTGCAAATGATATCCCGATACCCGCTTCCACATAACGGGAACTAAGCTCCACATTGCTTGATTCCATGATAACCCTAAATTCGATGCCTTCCGTTGCAAATCTTTGATCCATGAGCCTTCTGGTACTACTGTCCAAGCTCTTAGGAGGCAGTATCAAAGGATATTGTGCGATGTCTGATAACGTTATCTGCTTTGCTCTCAGGAGAGGATGTTTATGCGGAACCATCAGCACTGATTCAATCTCCATCCACCTTCTGATCTTCAATCCTTTTGGCACATGAGATTCCAGAGCTATAGCAATGTCAATCTCCCCCGCCTTTAGTAATTCAATTGCCTGACGCTGGGGTCTGTCAAGTATGGTGAGTTCTACATACGGATATGCTTTCAAATAGGTTTTGAACTGTTCGGGGAAAGGTGGTACAAAGTAGTAAAGGGGGCTGCTATGCTTAACTTGCCGATGGGTACCCCCCTGATAGCCGAAATATCGTCTGACAGCTTCTCAAAATCGCTTATCGCAGATGCAACGAATTGGTAGAGTTTCTCACCGGCAGCGGTCAGTGTAAACTTCTTTCTGCTTATACGGTTTATCAGAGGGCATTGGAACTCGTCCTCAAGTTTCCTGACTTGCTGGCTCAACGCCGATTGGGTTCTATATGAGACCTTAGCAGCTTTTGTAAAGCTCCCCTGCCTCACCAATTGGTAGAAACCGATAATCTGTTGCCATTCCATGATTAGCCTTGCTAATTATATTAAGTATGACAATTATTAATGGTCTCATAATAGTCTGCACATTCTTGGCCGTCATTCCCGCGAAGGCGGGAATCCACTTTGAACAGAATGGATGCCCGACTAAGGATCTCGGGCATGACCAATAATAGGGAGCACATCTGTAAATATTATTT